>CALCRE010000046.1 GCA_937894465.1 uncultured Clostridia bacterium | reverse complement strand
ATCGATCTGGATAACGTTATATGAACTTCGATATTATTAGGTTATGCAGTATATGACTGCATAACAAATTACATTTTATAAAGAACATTAAAAAGTAGCGAGACTTAATTTCTCGCTACTTATTTTATCCATACAAGACAACTCCTTCATTAACTAGCCCGATCATAAAATTTCTGACAATTTATATCCATCACGGAAATTGTTTATCTAAAATCACTCCTTTTTTATGGTCAGCTGTAGAAATACAATGGTTTTTCTCCTGTGTGTATAGCTTGCATACACTTGGTCTTTGGTTGAAATGATTGCAGGGTAGGAGAACTCGCTGTCTTTGTTTTGTTCGTCTTTTTCGATAATCATCTCTTCCATCCATGTATGACCGTTGTCACGGGATGAAAACAAAGTCAATAAATTTCGTTTTCCCCAATTCTCAGCCAAAGGATTGCATAGTAACAGCAGTGTGCCGTCGGAGAGCATTGTTAAATCGATACCGCTGTTGTTATTAGCCATAGGGGTAGGATATGCTTCGCACCAAGTCATTCCAAAATCCGTTGAATCGCTTCTAAATAAACAACCTTCCGTGCTTCTTAGGAGCATATGGACATGACCCGGTTGGGATTCCCAGCAAGAAGGCTGAATGATTCCTTTTCCGGTCAGCTTGCTCCGGTCCAAAGGAACATGAATAAAAGGTCCCCATGTGAAACCGTCGTCCGTTGAAAGGTCTACAAAAGCTTCCCAGCTGTCCTTTGTTTCAATGGATGCCGGTGCCAGAACAGTTTTGTCTGATAACTTAATGGGTTTGTTTTTCACCGGTCCGCGACCGCCGATATCACATTGAACCAATTCCTTGATGGGGCTCCAAGTGTCACAGGTCACATCGTAAGTGGAAAAACATGTTTTCCACCCCGGAATGGTCTTTCCGGACTTAAAATACAATAAAACTTTTTGTTGATCCGGTGAAAAAAGAACCGGGTTCCAACAAGGAATACCGAGGGTATCACATGCAACTTTAGGAGGAGACCACCTCAGGTCTTTAAAAACCGAGTACCAAATAGCCGTGTCATCATGTTTTTCATGAGTTCCGGCAAACCATGCACACATCAGAATGTCGTTTTCCAACCGGACAAGGGTGGAGGCATGGCATTGCGGAAAATAGGCATCTTCATCAAAGATCTTTTGATGAAGATGCGTTTCTAAATTTATTGTTTTCATACTTAAGCACCTTTATATATGAACTATTAAAATGCACTTTTAAATTCCTTGATGCTGGCTTCAATTTCTTTGGACATTTGCAAAAGTCTTTCAACATCCATATCTGAAATATCGGTTTTCAGCAAGTCATAGACATCACTGACCATACTGGATATTTCCTCATCGGCTTCATATAGCCTGTCAAGCAGACGCAGACGTTTGAACTCATTATTGAGGTCTTTGTTTTCCTGTGTAACACCGTAGTATACCGATTGGTCAGCCGTCAGATCATAGCTGTCTCCCCGGTCGGGAATAACGGTATCAATGTTCAGTCGACTCTCTAGAAGTTTTGAAAACTCTATTTGTGCATCAGGATCCCCGTGCACGATAAAAATCTTTTTGGGTTTCTTTTTAAAGTTTGATACCCAGTTTAGCAATTCATTTTGGTCGGCATGAGCGGAAAAACCGTCAATGCTTTCAATGTTAGCATTGACATCAATGGATTCGCCGAATATCTTGACTTTTTTATTACCGTCCAATATCCTTCGCCCCAAAGAACCTTGCGCTTGATACCCTACGAACACCACCGAGGATTCAGGTCTCCACAGGTTATGTTTCAGGTGATGTTTGATCCGGCCGGCATCGCACATGCCGCTGGCAGCGATGATGATACACGGTTTATCTAAATTATTGATTTCTTTTGACTCATCCGGTGACATTGTAAAGGTCAATCCGGGGAACTGCAGCGGATCATCTCCGGATTCCAAGAAGGTTTTGGCTTCCATATCATAGCATTGAGGGTTCTCCATGAATATGGCTGTAGCATTGATGGCCAAAGGACTGTCCACGAATGTTTTTGTGTTGTTGATAATGGAACGGAAATATTCCGATTGAGCAATACGCTTGTTAATGTCATAAATCATCTCTTGTGTACGTCCCACGGAAAAGGCCGGAATCAGCACATTACCCCCGCGGCGAACGGTACGAGCAATAATATTGGCCATTTTGTCCGAACGGCCTTCCACTTCGGTATGTAAGCGGTCACCGTATGTGGACTCCATAACCAACCAATCGGCTTCCTCAATAATGGAAGGATCCCGTATAATCGCCGTGTTTTGTTTCCCCAAATCACCGGTGAATACGGTTTTGGTTTCCACATCTCCGTGCTTGATCCAAATCTCTATGATAGATGACCCTAATATGTGTCCTGCGTCTTTGAAACAAACCCGGATGCCCGGTGCAGGAGAGATCATTTCGTTATAGGATACAGGAGAGAAGGAACCCAGGGATTTTTGTGCATCCATGTATGTATATAGCGGTTCAATCAATGGTAACCCGGATCGGATTCTTTTCCTGTTTACCCATTCTGTTTCCGTTTCCTGTATGTATCCACTATCCGGTAGCATGATTTCACATAAATCCATCGTAGCTTTGTGAGTATATATTTTACCCTTGAAACCCTTTTTTACAAGAAGAGGGATTCTTCCGGAATGGTCGATATGTGCATGGGTCAATAAAACAAAATCTATTTTTGTAGGATCAAAGGAAAGAGGCGCATCGTTCAACATCTTGTCGGCTGCATTCCCCTGAAACAACCCCATGTCCACCAAGAATGATGTCCGTCCTGTTTCGCATAAAAAGCATGAGCCGGTAACGGTTTTTGCCGCACCTAAAAAAGTTACTTTCATATAATACTAGGCACGAAAACCCATCACCTTTAGGCGGTGGGAGGAAGTGCCATCCTCCTTCTTATAGTCG
>CALCRE010000045.1 GCA_937894465.1 uncultured Clostridia bacterium | reverse complement strand
TCGATCGCCAATATCAGACCTGACCCCGGACCCGGTGGCAGGTCTGATATTGGCATTGATCGGTTGTGCATTTGTTGTGGCCGGTCTTACGTTGTTTCGGTTCACTGTTTCGGGGCTGACATTGCCAACATTAGAGTATGGACTGACATTATTACGTGTGATACCACCTACTGCAATGTTTTCTGAATGATCCATTCAAAGATTACCTCCGTTTCATATAATATTTAAGAAGCATCATGTTGCTTCTATGTACTTAAAGCCCCGACTTTTAAAAACTAATTTTTCATATTAACATAATATGCCGCTGTTTGAGATTATGTGTAAAGTTCAACTGTTGAATTTTCGAGCGCTGTGATATAATATTCATAAAAAAAGCGGGATCACAAGAATTTATGAATAAAGTATTTATGATTGCATACCAGTATCCCCCTATGGGAGGACCGGGTGTTCAACGAACTTTGAAATTTTCAAAGTATCTTAGGGATTTTTCATGGGAGCCGATTGTTTTCACAAGGAATAACAGCGGTAATCTTGCTGACGAAACATTGCTTTTGGAAATACCGGAGGGTATGGAAGTGATTCGTACCCGTGCATATGATTTTGAAAGCATGAAAGGCCTCATGAAATACCCTGGAAAAATAATGGCCAGGAAGATTCTTATACCGGACAGTGCGGCTGTTTGGTATCGGTCAAGTGTCAAGAAGGCAATAAATTATTTAAAAAACAACAAGGTTGACGTTATATATTCCACCTCGTTCCCTTACAGCGACCATTTATTGGCTCTTCGTATTAAACGGAAGTTTCCTAACTTGCCTTGGGTAGCTGATTTTAGAGATGAATGGATGAACAATCCATATTTGTTGGACAACCCCTACAACTCCATCCGGATGGGGATTGAAAAAAGAATGGAACGGGATGTGATTGCCATGGCTGATCGAGTCATTGTCAACACTCCTGTGATGATGAATAATTTTGTAAAAACATACAAAGAGCATGAGCATAAATTTTCGTGTATACCCAATGGATTTGACAAAGAGGACTTTGTGGATTACAAATCCGACGGACAAAGGAAAAAGAATGAGAAGCTGACATTCACCTATACCGGAATGTTATACGGCAGGAGAAAACCGGATGTGTTTTTGGAGTGCATACGGGATTTGATTGATCAAAATGTAATCCGAGAGAATGAGGTCTCCATCAAATTTATCGGTAAGTTCCTACCCGGATATTTCGACGGATTAAATGAACAATACAAGCTCGAATCTGTAATTACGGTATATGACTATATGCCCCATAAAGAGTGTATCGGGCAATTGCTGCAATCCGATGTGCTTTTATTAATTGAAGGTGCAGGCCCCGGGGGAGAAGCTTTTTATACTGGAAAACTGTTTGAATACATGAACGCAGGCCGTCCCATAGTAGCGGTTATTCCGGGTAAAGGAGTGGCTGCCGACCTGATCCGCGAATCTAAAACAGGATATGTAGCGGATTGTGAAGATAAGAATCAAATATTGCGCATGTTGTCCAATGTCATCCAATTATGGAAAGGTGACAAATTGGAATACAATCCGAGTTATGATGTGATCAACCGGTATGAACGAAGAAATCAAACCGGTCAATTGGCTGCTTTATTAAACGATCTTTAAGGAGAAGAAAGTATGAAGTTAATCAACGAAAAAGGTAAATTGTTCGGTGTGATCAATGTTGTGGATTTGGCCATTATTCTTGTTGTGGTGATTTTGGTGGCAGGAGTAGTCATTAAAATGGGCAGCAGCGATAATGATGCACCCAAAACAACCAAGGAGTTCCTGGTTACGGTGCTATGCCAGGATGTTGAGGGCAATGTGGCACAAAACATCCAAATCAATGATCGGATTGTATATGGGAATTTATATGTCAACGGATATGTGACATCTGTGGAAGAGTTGCCGGCTATGGAAACGGTAATATTACAAGACGGTACGGTGAAGGAAGTGGAGAAGCCCGGCTTATCGGATGTTTTAGTGAAATTAAAAGTCTTGTACGAAGGATCGGATGATTTGATTATGCTAGGAAAGTATCAAGTTAACATCGGTAAAGGATTTGCCATGAAAACCAATCGTGTGGAAATCCAAGGTATTGTACAAGATATCGTGGAACAATAAGGAGAAGGATATGTCTTTGACCTCAGGGAGCATCTTTTTAAAATGGTATCATAAGGTTGGCTCCTATGCCAAGCAAAGTGCCATCGTTTCATTTTTTCTAAAAAATCGTGAATATACACGCCATAGTGTCATCTGTAATGCCCTTAAAAAACTTCCGGGAAAAGAACAGGAGTTGAACCAAGGATTTATTCGCTCGGGAATGAATCGGAGCATTGAAGGCTTTAACAATACTTTTGAATCTTTCAGAGATAAGAATAAAGGTCTTTTGAGCTCCTCGGCATTTGCATCCTGGTTGGACTGCTCAAAATTCTTATGCTTTCCCATCCTTTATTTTGTCATTGATTATATACTGCGAAACTATATTATGATTGATCTGTTATCCTCGTACTGGGATGAAGCTATTCTGATCATGGGCTTGTGTTTCGGACTATTCCGATCCATATTCCAATCAAAAGGAGCTTTTGGCAAAACCACACCCATGGGTATACCGATCTTTCTGTTTATTCTTTTTTATACCGCATTGATGTTAATGAACAGCCCGGATACCGCCATCGGTGTTGAAGGAGTGCGGGCAGTGACCCAATACATGTTGTGGTATTTTGTAGCCGGCTTATTAATCAGTTCGGATGAAGATTTCAATCGCATATATGGATGGTTTCTTCTTATGGGAACGGCATTTGCACTTCACGGTATTTATCAGTTTATCACCAATGTTCCTATGCCGGATCATTGGGTGGACATGGCGGAAAAGGGGATCAGGACTCGATCCTTTTCAATCATCGGCAGCCCGAATATTTTAGGCAGTGCAATGACTTTATTAATACCCATGTCTTTGGCTTTGTTTTTTGCAGAAAAGAAATTTTTTAAAAAGTCCGTTTATTTGGTGATGACCGGTCTTATGGGGTTGTGTTTGGTATTCACCCAATCAAGAGGTGCATGGATTGGTTTTGCCATTGCCATATTTGCTTTTTTCCTCATCTATGACCGCAGATATATTCTACCGGTGTTGACGGCCGGTTTGTTGGTGTTCATATTGGTACCCCAGGTTTATGACAGGATTGTGTATATGCTCAGCGAGGAATATATTATGAGCAGCTTGACTGGTGGACGATTAATCCGCTGGCAAACAGGTGTGCAGATGTTGAGCGAGAACTTTTTGTCAGGAACGGGAATCGGTCGGTTTGGTGGAGCTGTGGCAATGAACCACAAGGATTTGTTCCCGGACACCTATTACATGGATAATTATTATTTAAAAACCGCTGTGGAAGGCGGCATATTCGCTTTGTCGGCGTTGGCGGTTTTAATGGTGTCCATGCTGCGTTGGGGATTCGGTTCATTGATGAACTGCAAACATCCTAAGAAAAAATTGATGATTACCGGTATGTTGTCCGGTTTAATCGGCGTGATTGCTCATAACCTGTTTGAAAACGTATTTGAGGTTCCTGCTATGGTGACTTGGTTTTGGATTATTGTGGCAATGATGATGTATGCAGGATTCGCAAAGAGTGACAAGCAAGGGGTAAGTGATAATGGGTGATGTATATAAAAAAGAGTATAGAATACGATATTACGAAACGGATTTTGACAAAAGATTAAGAACCAATCAATGGCTTAACTTTTTTCAAGATGCGGCCATTTGTCACGGTGAACAGGTGGGCAGAGGCTTGGACTTTTTGGATGACCATGACCTTTTATGGGTGTTGATGGAATGGGATATTGACATAGTTCGTTATCCTGTGTGTAACGAGATGATCTGTGTAATCACCATGCAGCACTCGAGTAATGGCCTTTACTGCAAAAGGCTTTATGAGGTTTATGACGATGAAGGAAAATGCATAGCCAAAGCCGTCAGCATATGGATGATGCTTCAAAAGAGCACCTTTAAGATCATTAAAGTTCCGGAATATGTTATAACGGCTTATGGTGGAAAAGTAGACCGTAAAAGTTACAAAAGAACGGAGAAACTACAGGAGTATCCTGCAAATGATGAAACCGTCATATTGCCGTTGCAAGTAAGAGTAAGTGATCTGGACAGCAACAACCATGTGAATAATGAAAAGTATTTGGAGTGGAGTATCAGGGAAGTTCCCTTTGAACTATACAGGAAGTTAAAGGTTCATAAAATCAGGATCAATTACTTAAAATCGGCCTTTTACGCAGATCAATTACACATGAACACCAACTTGGTAAAGGTGGATGACGCCATCACCATCAAGCAATCGGTAAAAAATGAATCAGGGGAAACCATATGTCTGATTGAACTTGGTATGGCGGAAACACAACCGGTTTCGTGTTAAATTGGTGTAAAAATCGATATTCAGTTTACATTAATTGAAAAGTCATGTATATTGTATGGTAAGATTTATAAAGATGCTTTTAGTCAAATAAAACATAGGAGGACGTAGGACATGAAAAAATACGTTTGTACAGTATGTGGATATGTTTATGACCCAAAGATTGGTGATCCGGACCAGGACATCGAGCCGGGTACAGCTTTTGAAGACCTTCCCGACGATTGGGTATGCCCGGAATGCGGTGTAGACAAGAGTATGTTCGAGGAAGAAGAGGAATAATCTTTGGTAAAGGTGGTTGATATCGGTTGTACCGATGAAAAACCTTTTCCTCATACTTAAATAGTATGGACAATCATCAGGGGCGAGACATTCGCCCCGCTTATTTATACTATTTTAATCTTATTTAAAAGAATCTGATGTTTAGAAAAGGAAAGGAAATCAATGAAAAAGCCCGTAGATAGAGATGATATAATGAAAATTGTCCGTGAGAAGGATGTGCGGTTTATCCGACTGCAGTTTACCGATATGTTCGGAATTCCAAAGAATGTGGCGATTACATCAAAACAGCTGGAAAAAGCGTTAAACGACAAGTGTATGTTTGACGGTTCTTCTGTGGAGGGATTTGCGCGAATCGAAGAATCAGATATGTACCTCCAACCGGATATTGACACTTTTATGGTTTTACCTTGGAACTACCAAGGAGGAAGTGAAGCCAGGATCATTTGCAATGTCATGAATCCCAATCAAACACCTTTTGAAGGAGACCCCAGACATATATTGAAAAAGGTCATTGATAAAGCGCAGCAAATGGGTTATGACGCATGTAATATCGGCCCTGAATGTGAATTTTTCCTTTTCCAAACCGATCAAGAGGGGAATCCCACCACCATAACCCAAGATGATGCCGGATATTTTGATTTGGGTCCTGTGGATTTAGGGGAAGATGCAAGAAGAGAAATGGTGCTCAAATTGCAAGAGATGGGCTTTGAAATCGAAGCTTCCCATCATGAAGTGGCACCCGGGCAACATGAAATAGATTTTCGCTATTCTTCTGCCGTTAATGCTGCAGATTCTATTATCACATTCAAGCTGATTGTCAAGACCATTGCCAAGATGCACGGGCTTTACGCTACATTTATGCCTAAACCTATTTATGGCGTTCCCGGATCCGGGATGCACACCAATGTGTCTTTGTTTAAAAACGGTACCAATGCTTTTTATTCCCAAAACGATCATATGCATTTGAGTGAAGACGCTTACTATTTCGTAGGAGGGCTTTTAAGGCATATGAAGGAAATCACCGCTTTAACAAACCCCATCGTTAATTCATATAAACGACTGGTGTCCGGCTACGAAGCCCCTGTCTATATCGCATGGTCGGCTTGTAACCGCAGTCCCTTGATTCGAGTTCCTACAGCGCTGGAAAACGAAACACGTTTGGAAGTCCGTTGTCCGGATCCTGCCTGCAATCCCTATCTTGCCATTGCAGCCATACTGGCTGCCGGCCTGGATGGAATCGAGAAGAAAATAACACCGGCACAACCTATTAATTGCAACATATATGAGTTAAGTGACAAACAAATCAGCGAGCTTGGAGTGGAAAAACTACCTTCTACATTAAAGGACGCCATAGACGCAATGAAGGAAAGCCAATTGGTTAAGAATTTAATGGGCGAGCAATTGTTTTTCAAATACATTATGGCAAAAGAGCATGAATGGAGAGACTACAGCAGTAGAATCACTCCTTGGGAATTGGAAGCTTATTTAAAGAAATATTGATCAAAGGGTTCGGATATGGATTTTGAAATTGGAGATATCATCGAAATGAAAAAGGGCCACCCCTGCGGTGGGAAAGCATGGAAAATCGTACGAATCGGTGCAGACATACGATTGGTTTGCACCACGTGCGGTGCTCATGTTATGCTTGCTCGCACCAAGGTGGAAAAAAGCTTGAAGAAGGTTTTGCATAAAGCAGGTGACAAACAGGAATAGTAGAATATGAACCGAGCAAATTTATTGAAACGTATATCTTTGAGTCAAATCAAGTCTTTTATAGCCGATATGGTTCTTATTTTAGCGGGTTCATTTCTTGTGGCATTAGCCTTGAATATCTTCATAGTTCCTCAAAAAATCGCTCCAGGGGGGATCACCGGTTTGGCAACCATCTTGTATCACGTAACCGGGAAGATATTGCCCCTTGGTGTGATCATGATTATTCTGAACATCCCCTTGTTTTTAACTGTTTTAAAATTGGAAAGCAAAAGCTTTTTAATCAAAACATTGATCGCAACGTTGACATTGTCGGTTGTAACGGACTTGTCCGCACCTCATATCGATCGAATCATCGGTCCTTTGTTAAAGGCGGAATTTAATGTTCAGGGTGGAGATCTGTTTATTACATGCTTAATCGGAGGCTTGTTGACGGGAATCGGTTTAGGGTTGACGGTCAAAGCAGGAGGAACCACAGGGGGAACCGATCTTGCAGCCATATTGTTAAAAAAATTCTTTCCCAAGGTATCTTTCGGTAAAATGCTTTTTATCATCGACGGCTTGGTCGTTTTGCTATCCATGGTGGCTTTTCGCAGTATCAGACTGGGTATGTACGCCATTATCACTTTAATTGCCCAAACGCAGGTATTGGATGCAATGCAGGAAGGTTTGGATTTTTCCAAAGCCATTTATATCATTTCCGATCATTATGAGGAGATATCCGGTGCAGTGATGAAAGAGCTGGATCGGGGAGTAACGGCTTTACAGGGAACCGGTATGTACAGCGGAAACGAGAAGCAAGTTTTGTTGATTGTGGTATCCGGAAAAGAAATTACGCAAGTCATTCATATTATAAAGCGAATCGATAAAAAAGCTTTTGTCATCATCAATGATGTAAGAGAAATATTAGGGGAAGGTTTTTCGATTATGAATTGACCGAAGAAGGCCTGTATAGTATACTGTTAAAGGTGTGAAGTGTATAGGAACGATACGGGTTTCAATCGTTTTAAATCACATTAAACAAACTGGAATCATTAGAAATTTAATAAAAAGGAGTTATAGAATATGGACAAACAGCAACTATTGGAATTGAAAAAAACTGCTGTAAAAATTAGACGACATATTATCGATGCTGTTTATCATGCAGGTTCGGGACATCCCGGAGGATCTTTGTCTTGCACCGATATATTGACAGCATTGTATTTCAAACACATGAACGTTAACATAAAGAACCCTCAGGATGCAAATCGGGATCGATTTGTATTATCAAAAGGGCATTGTGCTCCCGCTTTGTATTCAACATTAGCCGTAAAAGGATTTTTCCCCACAGAAGAGTTGGTGAATCTAAGAAAAATCGACAGCTTTCTTCAAGGACATCCCAGTTTGAAGGATGTACCCGGAGTGGATATGTCCACCGGATCCTTAGGACAGGGGATTTCGGCATCTGTTGGTATGGCGTTGGCAGGTAAGCTGGATAAGAAAGATTATCGGGTTTATACCATCATAGGAGACGGGGAGTGCCAAGAAGGTCAAGTATGGGAAGCCTTAATGGCCGGTGCCCATTACAAATTAGATAATTTAACAGCTTTTTTGGATCATAACGGGTTGCAGATTGACGGTAAAATTACCGATGTTATGTCACCGGAAAGCTTACCGGAGAAATTCAAAGCATTTAACTGGAATGTAATTGAAATAGACGGAAATGATTTGGAAGCCATCGATAAAGCGATTGAGACTGCAAAAGCCACAAAGGGAAAACCCACCATGGTGGTTGCAAACACCATAAAGGGAAAAGGCGTATCCTTTATGGAGGATCAGTACGGTTGGCACGGAAAAGCTCCGAGCAAAGAGGAAAGAGACAATGCCATTGCCGAATTGGATCAAGCGATGGAACTTTTGGGAGGTGAATAATATGGCAAAGGTAGCAACAAGAGAAGCATACGGTAAAGCATTGGCAGAGTTCGGTGCGGATCCTAACATTGTCGTATTGGATGCGGACTTATCCAAGTCCACAAAAACTGAGACTTTTTTAAAAGCATACCCGGACAGGTTTTTTAATATAGGGATTGCAGAAGCGAATATGATGGCTATTGCAGCAGGAATGGCTACCTGTGGTAAAACGGTTTTCGCCAGCACATTTGCCATTTTTGCAGCTTTGCGAGCATGTGAACAAGTTCGTAATTCTATTTGTTATCCCAAGCTGAATGTAAAAATCGGCGCAACCCATGCGGGGATATCAGTCGGAGAAGACGGCGCATCTCACCAAACGGTAGAAGATATGGCCATTATGAGAAGCTTGCCTAATATGACCATTATGTGCCCTTGCGACGGAGTTGAAACCCGTGCAGCAGTCAAAGCCGCCATCGACCTTAAAGGACCGGTTTATTTGCGTCTAGGAAGATTGGCATTACCGGAAGTTCATCAAGCAGACAACTTTAATTTTGAATTGGGTAAAGGTATTCAAATTAAGGACGGAAGTGATGTCACCATCATTGCAACAGGCTTAATGGTATATAAATCCTTAGAAGCTGCCGAAATGTTGAAAGCACAAGGAATTGATGCAAGAGTCATTGATATGCACACCATCAAACCTATTGATCAAGATATTATTATAAAAGCGGCAAAAGAAACCGGAGCTATTGTTACGGCTGAAGAGCACAGCATCGTCGGCGGACTGACCGGAGCGGTTTCGGAAGTATTGGTTCAAAATTACCCGACACCTTTAAAAGCTGTTGCCATTAATGACACATTCGGAAAATCCGGTAAACCGGATGAATTGTTTGTAGAATACGGACTGACACCGGAGAACATCGTCAAACAAGCACAAGAAGTCATGAAGATAAAAAAGTAAAATAAAATTGTATATTACGTGAAAAAATATGATATAAAGAAATGCCTTTTTCCCAAAAGGCGTTTCTTTTATCATGCATTTATTTCGATTTGTATTTCTATTCCATTAATTCTTATTGTTATTTGATCTTTTTAAATAGCTCCTTGGTATTTTGCTCCACAGCTTTCACTACTTTTTCAACCGGGACATTTTTAATTTCAGCAATTTTTTTAACGATATAAGGGATGTTGGAGGAATTGTTCCGTTTTCCCCTATTAGGCTCCGGAGATAAGTAAGGGCTGTCTGTTTCGGTTAGCAATCGATCCAAAGGAACATATTTCACCGTCTCCACCACTTTCTTGGCATTTTTAAATGTCACGGTTCCACCGATGGAGATATGGTAATCTGCGTCCAGGACGATTTTGGCCACCTCCGGGCTCCCGGAAAAACAATGAAAGAGACCTTTTACACCGTCTTTTCGGTAATCGTTAACTACTTCCAAGCAATCTTGAGTGGATTCCCGGTTATGGATCACAACAGGCAATTGATGCTTTACCGCTAAATCCATATGAGCCCGAAATGCTTCTATTTGAATATCCCGACGGGTGTTCTCATAATGATAATCCAACCCGATTTCACCGATGGCCACACATTTTTCATGGGAGAGCATTTCTTCGATCAATGGAAGATCCTCTATATAACTTTCCGCTTCATGGGGATGAATCCCGCAACATGCGTATATGAAAGGATATGTTTTTGCAAGTTGAATGGATTGACGGGAAGATTCCAAATTCGCCCCCGAATTAATGACCAAACTTATATCATTTTGCAAAAGCCTCGACAAAACCTGTGCTTGATCATCTGCAAAACGATCATCGTCGTAATGGGCATGAGCATCTATATACATAAAAACAAACCTCTTAAATCAATAAATTTTAAGTATGCATCATCTATTCTATTTCCCGTCATGTGTTTTGTCAAATTACTTAAGTTGACTTAATTTTGCATAGTTGACATAAAAAATACTGCATGTTAAAGTTAGTATATGGAAATACGTTAGGAAATTGATATAGTCAGATACAACTTAATGATTATTCAAGACGAATCATAAAAGCTAACCCGTGAAACTGTACTTTTTGTCTTGGATCCTCAGATATAAGTCAAAGTTATATGCAGGAGGTCTTCCGTTATGATGAGAAAGATATTGGTTGTTGTGTTAATCTTAGCCTTGGTGTTTCCATGTTTCAGTAGCGTATCCGCAACATGCACCGCTTGCGGTGGTCCGAGCATTCTTTTGTGCTCCGGAATACCGGAGAAAACGGAAACACATTCACCGGGTTATTGTCCGGGTACATTATATACTATGTATACTTGGATGGAATGCATGATTTATCCTGAACATAGTATTTACTGCGATATTCATTTATGTTATTGCGACTTATGTAATATGTTGTATTGCACGTATTAGCTTAGGGCAGGGAACTGTATGGAGATTCTTATGAAGAAATTGCTAGTTCTTATTCATATCCTATGTATGGTCATGTTTTTTTCTTGTGAAAAGTTTAATACAGAAAGTGAAAACCGGGTTATAGGATTGGATGAGAAGAATATTTTCGATGATAAACCTTTAAGGATATTGATAAAGAGCAATTATAATAATTTCGGAGTCGGTACATCAGGTATGGAATTTTCCAATGATCAGCTTTTTAATGTACTTGATGAAGTAAATTATGAATGTTATGAGCAGCTTGGATACACAGTAGAATTCATTTCCTTCCCTGAGATCAAGGCAGGAAATGAATACTTGTTAACAATACAGGCCGGTTTGGAGTTTGATTTAATTTTTCCGACGAAAGCAGGAAGATCTTACACAAACTTAAAGAACTCTTATTATTGGAATGATGAATTTATTTCATATTATATGGATTTATCCCCCTATTTGAGTACTTATTGCCCGGATGTGTATATGAACATGCAAAAATATGATTATGTTATGGATATGGTGACAAAGGATGAAAAAGTATTCGCACTGTATGCCGGAGTCCCTGTAGTAAGTCATATGGCTTTGCTGATTAAAAATGAAATTATACAAGAATATAATATTCAAAGGATCAATAACTTCGATGAATTGCACCGGTTGATGGAGCTGATGAGGGGAAAAGAAGAAAATAATGATAATCAAAAGGTTTTAGTTGCCGAACGCACACTACTAAATTATGCAATAATAAGAGCAGGTTATTATAATTTAAACAATGATATTGTTTTTCAATTAAACGATGGCAGTTATAAACCTTATCTGATCGAGGACACAGATATTTTTGATGTCTTTTTTAATGAATTTAGCCGTTTCTTTGAACAATCATATTTTATGTTGCAATCTCCGGCTCCAATGCGTAACGGAGCTTTTGATCCGATTTTTTCTGAAAACGGTGTGAGTATGTTTTTGGCAGATCATATATTTTATTTTATATTTCAACTTTTTTATTTTGATGATTATCCGAAAGAAAATCCATGGGATACATACTCGTTATTCATACTTGATGATAGCACACCGGTGATCAATTCGGCAGACAGTATCCAACTCGTTCCGGTACCATATACCTGCACACAACCTGAAAAAGCCGTTAACTTCGTCAACTGGTTATATACAGATGAAAAGATTGCCGATGTGTTGACTTTTGGTACGGATCAAGGAAAGTATCCAAGTTACAGGTTTACGTCCGAAGGAAACATCTTTTATGATAAAGGAGTTATGGTGTATGGTTTTTCGGGGTTGATCGCTAATTTTTCCGATCGCCTTTTTCCTTTTGACAACAAAACTTTGGATCAATCAAAGGAATATATAGAATTAGCGAAAAAGGCGGCTTACCCGCCATTGTACCGGAATATAGAATCGTCGCATAGTGATCGGTATGAAGATCTTCAATTATTATATTCTATCTATCATGATGATCGTAAAATGAAGGCAAGAGCTGAATATATTAATAACGCTATTATACAGCTGTTTGATAATCCCATGTCCACTACAGCAGATAAAATGAAGGTTACCTTGGATGGTATAACGAATAAATATGAACTGTTAGAATATTGCAATGAATTTATAAGAAAACAATCTGATTCATAAGAAGTCTTGTATGATATCTTGTTAACTGAAATTGGTCGTGCTAAAATGATTTAAAGCAAGTTCGATGGGAGGGTTAAATCATGCAAAATGTACCTGTTGTGAAAAATGCGATTGTGGCTGTCAGCCGGGATTGTTTTCCGCTGACATTATCGGTAACAAGGCGGGATGCAGTTGTTTCATCATGTCATTCCAAGGGAATTGATGTTATCAATATACAAAAAGTCATAGAAAACGAACGTGATACATTGGAAGTGCTCAAAGAGTTGAAGGATATAGGCGTAAATGCCTTGACGATCTTTTTGGGCAACTTTGGTCCTGAAGGCCCTGAAACCATGTTAGCACAGAGATTCGAAGGCCCTGTGATGTTTGCTGCAGCTTCGGAGGAAGACACTTCTGTTTTATCTTCGGATCGGGGAGATGCGTACTGCGGAATGCTAAGCGCATCATACAATTTAAAGCTTAGGAAAACAAGAGTGTACATACCTGAATATCCGGTAGGATCCGCAGATGATGTGGCCGATATGATTCGAGATTTTCAAGATGTCGCAAGGGTTATCATCGGTATAAAGGGATTGAAAATCATTTCTTACGGACCGAGACCCCAGGATTTTTTAGCATGCAATGCGCCTATTCAACCTTTGTTTGATTTAGGTGTGGAGATTATGGAAAATTCCGAGTTGGACTTGTTTGAAGCCTATAACAACCACAAAGGGGATCCTAGAATTTCGAATTTGGCTAGAGAATATGAGGTTGAGCTCAAAGGAAAGACTACCTATTCGGACTTATCTGCTAAATTGGCCCAATATGAATTAACATTAATGGATTTAATGGAGGCCAATAAAGGTGCCTGTAACTATGTGGTTTTCGCTAATAAATGCTGGCCGGCATTCCAAACACAATTTCATTTTGTTCCCTGCTATATCAACGGAAGGTTTGCAAGTCGAGGGATACCCATTGCCTGTGAAACGGATATATACGGCGCATTAAGTGAATATATACTGGTTTGTGCAACCGGGTTGGCACCCACCTTATTGGACATTAATAACACCATTCCTTTGGACATGTATGAAAAATTCATCAAGGGACAATATGACTATACGAATAAGGAACTCTTTATGGGATTCCATTGTGGGAATACGCCCGTTTGTTATGTGAAAGAACCGGTTATGAGCTATCAATTGATCATGAATCGCCTGATTGAGGAAGGTAAGGAACCCTATGTATCAAGGGGTTGCTTAAATGGCCGGTTAAAAGCAAACCCGGTCACATTGTTCCGCTTGCAATCTTCTTCCGACTGCAAGTTAAAATCTTATATGACACACGGTGAAATTTTAGATGTCGATCCTTGTTCTTTTGGTGGAATCGGCATTATCGGTGTTAAGGAAATGAATCGTTTCTACAGGCATGTGCTGCTGGAAAAACAATTTCCTCATCATTCGGCTGTAGGTTTTACTCATGCAGGAAAGACTCTTTATGATGCAATGAAATTGTTAGGCATATCCGATGTATCCTATAATCAACCTAAATGGGAGAGATACCCCGGAGAAAATCCCTTTACAAGGGATTAAAAGATCGGTATGATATCCGATAAAGAATGAACAGAAAGGTTTTAGATAAAATAATGAAAGTAATAAAACCCGGTGTAGAAATACTCGACCGGTTTGATGGTGAAGAAGTACTCAAGAAGCTCGAGCTCTGTGGAAGAGTTTGCTACAAATCAGAAGGTAAAGTGGGGGAAGGTACAGCAGAAAAGTTTGTCAGAATGATTATGAAAAGTCGACATGAAAGCGTACTGGAGCACTTTAGCTTTTCGGTACGGTTCATATGCGACAGAGGCGTGACCCACGAGATTGTAAGGCACAGATTGGCTTCCTACAGCCAAGAAAGCACACGATACTGCAATTACTCGCAAGATAAATTCGGGCGAGAAATAACGGTGATTGAGCCGTGCTATTTGGTAGAAAACCCTGTTGGGTATTCCATCTGGAAAAAGGCTTGCCAAGAAGCGGAAAAAGCATATTTTAATATGCTGGACAATGGACATACACCACAAGAAGCAAGGGCAGTGTTACCAAACAGCTTGAAAACCGACTTGGTTATGACGGCAAATATTCGTGAATGGCGGCATTTTTTAAAACTGCGCACCGATAAGGCTGCACACCCTCAAATGCGTGAGGTGGCTTTGTTGTTACTTAACGAATTAAAGACTAAAATACCGGTGTTGTTTGAAGACATTGAATCATAATAAAACAGTAAAAAAGAAAAGAAACCAATTAATGGGAATAAGAAAAGGGGCAAAATGCCCCTTTTCTTTACTTCATATCTTTAGATTATTTTTTAGATTCTTTGCCAATATTCTTTTTTTACTTGTAAAAATCATGATCCCCTATGGATGCAACAAATCTTTTATTATGGACAATCCAAAAACTTGTGGATTTATCCGGATTGAGAAAATACAATGCGTCCTTTTCCACATGATAGCCGTTTAGTACCATTTTTGCTATAGTAATTGTACTTTGATTCGGTTCTTTGTAGATGGTTCCGTCACTTACCGGTGAAAATTGCTTGGGTTGGAAAATCACGTCCTTCACCGTATTGGGAAATTCCTTTGAAGCAACACGATTCATGACCACAGACCCTACTGCTAATTGTCCGTAAAGAGGCTGACCTTCAGATTCTGCACGAATAATCCTTGACATCCAATACAAATCGTCTTGGGAGTATGGAAGTGTCTTTGGCTCATTGTTTATAGTCAGATGTACGGTTTTTTGATCCCCGTCCCATTCAACACCGATGTTGTTGGTTTCTGAAACAAAACGCAACGGAACGAAAATCCTACCGTTCAAATTAAAGGCCGGTGCATCTATGGTCTGATGATCTCCGTTTACGTAGACATCATTTGAATTGGATTTTAATAATATGACCTTTTGATTATAGATTACAGCAGCACTTTTTTCGATGGGAAACCAGTCAACTTCGGCACCGGACATTTCACTGACAAAACGAATGGGCACAAATGTGCGGTCATCCTGTATGAAACCCTCCGTGTTCACTGTTTGCCCGTTTACCGTGATTTTTACCGGTGAAGATTCCTTGAAGCTAGTGACCAGTTTTAATCCGGGATGTATCATAGTAGACTGAAGTTTATTTACAGTCATTAAGTAATCGACAGACACACCAAAATTAACGGAAATTTTGTACAAGCTGTCTCCTTCTTTTACTGTGTAATAATTGGCAGAGTTAGCTTGTACCGTTGTACACAAAACCAAAGTAATCAGCAATGCCAAAAGCAATGTTGTTGTTTTTTTCATAAACCACCTTATACCTTGATAAAAATTGTTGCCATCATTATATTATGTCTACTCCATCCAAATCAACCTGTAATATTTAACAGTAATCTAAGGATACCCATAGTGGAGAGGCCTTAAAGCGAAAAAACATTTTGTAAGAATGGTTGATTAACAATAAAGGATGGTATAATAGGGAAAACATTGGAGTGGTTTTTCTATGAGAGATAAAAGATTCATCAAAGCCGCGGGTGTATTGATCACATTTTTTTTAACCGGTATGTTGAACACGGTTTTAGCTACCGTGACACCTCTTATGAATACGCAAGGAGGGGTGCCGCTACTACATATGGGGTTAGCAGTCTCGGTCATGTCGGCATCCCGCTTGATTGCTGTGATTCCTGCAGGACACCTCGCGGACAAAAAGTCTAAATCCGGTATATTACAGATCGGGATCGCATTGATCTTTGCCGGAGCTTTGGTTGCAGGATTTGCACCTTATGGATTCTTGTTTTACCTAGCCATGGTATTGTTTGGTACGGGGCATGCTTTTATGGATGGAGCGGCTAATGCATTGATCACTGATTTATATCCTGAAAAACCCGGAGGAGTATTAAACTTGCTTCATATGTTTTTCGGTATCGGTGGAATGTTAGGGCCTCTTGCTTTTGGATTTTTAATCAAACAATATAGCAATTGGCAATATCCCTTCTTGTTCATAGGGGTTGTGGCAGTTTTAATCGGATTGTTTTTGTCAGTCAATCGGTATGATAAAACAATTACAGGCATATCGCAAGGCAAAAGTAAAACCAAGGCTAAGAACCTATTAAACCCGGCTCTTCTTTTCTTGTGCCTAATGATGTTCATCATGATAGGTAGCTCAAATACATTTAAGTCCTTTGTTAATACTCTTTTCGTATATCGTTTCGCCGTAACTGCTATGTATGCATCTACAGTATTGGCATTGACCAACGGCGGGGTTACTTTCGGCCGTTTGTTATGGAGTATGTTTGCTGAAAAGATTGGGTACAATCGCATTTTGGCATTGGGTATGGTGGGAACCCTAATTACCGGAATGGGAACGTTGTTATCATCCACTCCCTTAATTGGTATGATCTTTGCTATATTGACCGGTGTGTTCATGTCACCGTTTTTCCCCATTTCCATTGCCATCGGAGGCATGGTGCATCCGGAAAAGAAAGGAACACTCACCGGATTGTTTACAGTCTGTGCAAGCTTAGGCAGTATGATTTTTCCTGCTATTTGCGGATACTTGGCAGATCAATCGGGAAACATTAAAAACGCTATGTTCATTTTACCTTTGTCATCAATCATTCCCATCATTCTTTTTCTTACAAAGGCAAGAAAACAATTGGCAATACAGATGAAGGATTCATCTAACCTCGATTGAGTTTGTCACAGATAATTAACATATTTCATTCTTTATTTTGTCGAGTTCCTCCATGGTCAGTCCG
>CALCRE010000044.1 GCA_937894465.1 uncultured Clostridia bacterium | reverse complement strand
CGTTCATCTCCTGACAGACGATAAAGAATAGGATAATCGTCTCCGCATTTCTTCCTGATGTTCTTTACGACTTCCAAGGGGAATCGCATACGCCTTTCGAATGTTCCGCCGAATTCATCGGTTCTCTTATTGGCGTAAGGAGATGTAAATTGGGCGATTAAGTATTGGTGAGCTCCATGAACTTCTACACAGTCAATTCCCGCTTTCTTACATCGTAATGCCGCATCCCCAAATTGTTCAACTAGCTCCCAGACTTCAGCGTTGGTCATTTCTCTGGGTAAATTGGTGGGTATGATCGAAGACGCTGCAGTCATTGCTTTGATGGCAGAAGGCGCGATAGGCTTGACATTCTCATCAATAGCTTCTCGACCTGCATGGTGCAGCTGGGCACAAATCTTTCCTCCATAGTGATGGACACCATCTGCAAGACGTGTTAAGCCGGGTAAGAACTTATCGTCCCATAGAGCAGGCTCATGTGCAATGCAGTACCCTTTTTCGGCAATACTGCTGACCTCCATCATGACCATACCGAAACCGCCTTTGGCGCGTTCTACCATGTAGCTGTAATAACGGTCGTTTACACTACCGTCATCCGCTGCCAAGTTGGATCCCATCGGAGGCATGATCAGGCGATTTCGCAAGGTCATTGATCCGATCTTAAGTGGTGACATCTGTAAATCAAAACTCATTGCATGTTCTCCTTTCAATATGAAATTTTATTTGAAACCCAAATTATGTATACTTTAATTATAGGTTAACTTATTTGTATGGTCAAGGGGTAACATGCGAGCATTTTAGATATGAACGGAACATTTAATCAAATTTTCTATCGTACAGCATTGCCGCAATCAGTACTACAAATATTGAGCCGGCGTTATGAACCAATGCACCTGTTGTAGGTGTCAACCATCCCATGAATGACATTAATATTGCAACGAAATTGATAAATAAGGATAGGGAGATGCTAAATTTTATGGTATGTACCGTTGCATTAGAGAGCCGTTTCAGATACGGAATTTTAGAAATGTCATCGCTCATTAGAGCTATATCAGCCGCATCCACAGCAATATCACTTCCCATAGCACCCATTGCAACTCCTACAGATGCAGTCTTGAGTGCCGGAGCATCATTCACACCATCCCCAATCATACATACGGATTTGCCTTCTTGTTGCAATTGAGTAATGTTCTGCACCTTCTCTTCCGGTAATAATTCCGCCTTCACAGAGGTAATGCCTACTTGATGCGCAAAATAATCCGCCGTTCTTTGGTTGTCACCGGTAAGCAAAACAGTCTGCGTTCCCATCTCATCCAACTTAGCAACCATTTTATTTGCCGTAGACCGTAATACATCTGATAGACCGATCACGCCCGTACAAAGTCCGTCTGCAGCTACAAGGATAGAAGCTTTACCCTGATTGCGCAGTATATCCAGAGCATTGATGACCTGTTGCGGGATCTCGATTCCATTTTCTTTTAAATATTTCTCACTACCACAGAAAAGATCTTTTCCTGACACTTTCGCATAAATCCCTTTGCCGGCTTCCATACGAGATCCTTCTGCTTCCATCAAATTAATACCTTTTTCTTTAGCATGTGTAACAATTGCCTTTCCTAAAGGGTGTTCACTGCGAGCCTCTGCAGAAGCTACCAAAGCAAGTAGTGTATTCTCTTTTAAATTTGGTATGAAAGATATAGTATCACTGACTTCCAACTTTCCGAATGTTAGAGTACCGGTCTTATCGAAAGCAATTGTATCCACCTTGCCCATATTCTCCAACGCTTCACCGGATTTGATGATAATCCCGTGTTTGGTAGCCTGCCCGATCGCAGCCATAATGGCAGTGGGCGTAGCCAGAACTAAAGCACAAGGACAAAACACAACTAATACT
Source organism: uncultured Clostridia bacterium (assembly GCA_937894465.1). GTDB lineage: Bacteria > Bacillota > Clostridia > JAAYHZ01 > JAAYHZ01 > JAAYHZ01. Next base: position 8,726 of record CALCRE010000044.1, on the reverse strand, counting down.
GTAACACCACGAACTATGTCCTGCGTAACAAAATACGTTACAATAGCAATTAACATTGCTACCGGTACAAGCCATGTTGCCCATTTATCTGTAATACGCTGGATTGGGGCTTGTTTGTTTTCTGCATCCTGAACCATTCGGATTAGCTTTTGTAAAGAGCTATCCTCACCAACGTTAGTTGCTTCCATATCAATTGCTCCAAAACGGTTAATAGTCCCACAGAAAACGCTGTCGCCGGCTTCCTTGTCCACAGGTAGTGACTCACCGGTCATAATCCCTTGATCCACCGATGTATTTCCACTTATAATTTTCCGTCAACAGGAATTATTTCTCCGGGAAGAACCCTAAGAATATAACCTACTTTGATTTCTTTTGCGTTTATCATTTCTTCTTGCCCATGATCAATCCGACGTCCTTGTTGCGGAGCAAGACTGATAAGTTCCTTTAGGCCCTTTTTGGATCGCTCAGCGGTTTTATCCTCTAAAATCGCACCGATCGCCATAATAAAGGCAACTTCACCGGCAGCAAAAACGTCACCGATGGCTATAGCGGCAATCATAGCAATGGAAATCAAGAGCGCGGAAGATATTTTTCTCATGCCTTTGTTGTTAAAAATTCTCCATATTGCAAGATATAAAAGTGGAATCCCGGAGATTATAACCGAAACCCAAGCCGGATCCACCGGAACTTCTATTTTCAATAGCATAAGAATCAGGCTTGCGACTAGAAATACACCGCCTGTTATTGTCATAGGCACTCCCGCTAAAAAATCATTTATCCTTTTCACCATATAAACCTCCCGTTGCGTTGTTCATTAAGCAATGATACAATTTGTATGTTATCAAACACTTAGTTCGTTAAAATTATATGTCTGCTCGATGCGTTAATCAATAATCAAAATGAGCAGTCTGTAAGTTACCGAACAATATAACGGTATTTGTACAGGAGGAATTGCATGGACAGAAGGCAACAAAAAACAAGAGACGCCATCTTCAAAGCCTTCAGCAAATTGATTGAACAAAAGCGGTATGAAAACATTACCGTACAGGAAATCATCGATGAAGCGAATATTGGTCGAAGCACTTTTTATGCTCATTTTGAAACAAAAGATGAGCTATTGAGAGCACTGTGTACTGATATTTTCAGCCATGTCTTTTCAAACGAGCTCATGTCAGAAAAAACCCATGATTTTTCGGGTGGAAACAACGGTCTCGAAGCGAAGCTCACACATATCCTTCATCACTTGATGGATAGCAAAACGAATATTGTGGGCATTCTATCCTCCCATAGCGGCGAACTATTTTTGAGATATTTTAAAGATTACCTCACAGAAATGTTCTCAAAATATCTGAATGAAATAAAAATGAATGCCCCTGCTGATTTCGTTTTAAATCACCTCGTAGGCAGCTTTGCAGAAACAGTAAAATGGTGGATTGATAATAAAATGAAATATACACCGGAAGAAACGGCCAGGTACTATATAGAGGTTAGCTGTGTCAATAGAATTACAGATTAATAGGCTTGCAAAGATAAAAATATCATCTCCCGATCTCCCGGTCAAAAGCCGGTGAACGATAGTCTAATTTTCTTACTTTAATAGTTATTATTCCGTTTCTTCTGCCCATAATCCGGTAAAATAGTATAAGAATTAAACAGATGAGGTGTTTGGTATGAAGAACAAGTCTATGACCCCCAGGGAAAGAGTGTTGAGTGCATTACGAAGGCAGGATGTGGATATGGTGCCTTTTACAATCTATGATACGAAATGGATTGAAGGAGAAGCTCGAGCAGAGCTGATGAAAAGAGGCCTTTGTCCGGTGATTCGGATTACCTCCTACACCGTTCATCGACCTAATGTGTCTGTCAAGTCACATTCTTTCACTAATGAAAAAGGAGTCAAGTTGGTTAGAACATGCTACAGCACACCGGCAGGAGACCTTACCACGTTGGTTCAGCCGGTGGGATTTACCACTTGGACCCTAGAGCATATGTTTAAAACAAAAGAAGATTACAAAGCCTTGCTTTATATAATCCAGGATGCTGTTGTTCAACCGGATTATGAAAAAGCATCCCTCACCTTAACCCAAGCAGGAGATGAATATGTAGTAAGAGATCAAATCCCCCTGGAGCCTTTGCAAAACCTCATTTCTACATATATGGGAACAGAAACATTTTGTTTGGAGTGGATGGACAATCGAGATGAGATTCTAAAGTTGTATGATGCCTTTGTAGCCCATGCACGTAAAATATATCCCATCGTAGCAGAGGGACCTTTGGAGTTTGCTAATTACGGAGGAAACGTTGTTCCTCAAATCTTCGGTGTTGAAAACTTTGAACAATACTTTGTCCCCCACTACAATGAGGCCGCCGAAGCACTCCATAAAAAGGGAAAGCTCTTAGGGACACACTTGGACGCCGATAACTCCATCATTATGAATTCCATTGCAAAAACCGGTTTGGATTACATAGAAGCCTATGACGCAGGCATCAGCCCTTCGGTAAAAGAAGCTCGCAAATATTGGCCGGATAAGGTGCTATGGTTGAATTGGCCTAGTGCATGGCACTTGGAGCCTATGGAGAAGATAAAGCCGTTGACAAAAGGTTTGATTGACGAAGCTCATCCCGGAGACGGTTTCATCATTGGAATTACGGAAGATGTTCCTGTGGATCGAATCGTACCGAATATGTTTGAAATCATGAATGGAATCGAAGAAGCAGGTCCTGTGACCGCCAAAGGAGAATAAGATGTCTATCGTAACAGTCAATCATTTGACAAAAAAGTTTGGAAAGTTCACTGCATTGGATGGTGTGGATCTTGAAGTCAACAAAGGTGAGATTTACGGTTTTATCGGACCTAACGGTGCCGGGAAAACAACCACCATTCGTATCATGTTAGGAATCTTGAAAGCAACATCCGGGCAAGTTCGCATCTTCGGAAAAGATGCATGGGACGATGCCGTTGAAATACATAAGAATATAGCTTATGTCCCGGGTGAAGTCAATCTTTGGCCAAACTTAACCGGTGGAGAAGTCATCGACCTTTTTGTCAAGCTTCGAGGATCCGGCAACAAGAATCGAAGAGAAGAGCTTATTGAAAGATTCCAGTTGGACCCATCCAAGAAATGCAGAACATACTCAAAGGGAAACAGACAAAAGGTTGCATTGATTGCGGCTTTTGCTTCCGATGCCGACCTCTATATCTTGGATGAGCCCACATCAGGGCTTGATCCTTTGATGGAAAACATCTTTCAACAATGCGTAAGAGATGCAAAAGCCCAAGGTAAAAGTATTTTGCTTTCCAGCCATATATTATCCGAAGTTGAAAAGCTATGTGACTGTGTGAGTATCATCCGCCAAGGTAAAATCATTGAGTCCGGCAGTTTGGACGATTTGCGTCACTTGACTAGAACCGGTATAACTGTTCGGACAAAACAACCCTTTGAAAATTTAGAAGGTCTCAAAGGTGTTTACGGAATTGAACAAAAAGACCACTCTCTCTATTTCCAAGTGGATTCCGAAGAACTGGGCAATGTGATGAAATATATCAGCTCATACGGGATTGTTTCTTTGGAGAGTGCTCCACCTACATTAGAGGATCTTTTCATGAGACACTATAAAGAGGATGGAGGGAAAGTGTAATGTCAAAGAGATTTGCAAATACCGGGAGATTGATGCGCTTTGCGTTACGCACAGATCGAATAAAGCTACCTGTATGGGTGACCTCTCTTGTACTTTTCACCATTTTATTCGGCCAAATGATCCCCGGATTATATACCACCGGTATCGACAGAAAAATCATGGCTGAAACCATGAAAAATCCTGCCATAACGGTTATGTTAGGCCCGGGGTACGGTTTGGACAATTACACAGACGGCGCCATGATGGCACACTTTATGTTGCTCTTTTCAGCCATCGCCTTTGGTATCATGAGCATATTGTTAACAGCCGACCATACAAGGGAAGATGAAGAAGAAGGTCGCCTTGAAATGATTCGTTCTCTTCCTACAGGTGCCTTGTCTCCCCTGACGGCTACCGTCCTTACCGGAGTCATCACCAATGTGATCATGGCATTGCTGATCGGGTTCGGGTTAGCCTCATTAGGCTTTGAAACCATGGATTTAAACGGTTCCTTGTTGTACGGGGCTTCCTTGGGTGCAATCGGCATATACTTCGTTGTACTCACAGGGCTGTTTGCCCAGCTTACACCCAATGCCCGAGCCACAACCGGATATTCTTTTGCTTTTCTTATCATCACATATATCTTAAGAGGAATCGGGGATGTAAGCAGTGAAGCACTGTCCTTAATCACTCCCTTCGGCTTCATATTGCGAACCCAAGTTTATGTAAACAATTACTGGTGGCCGGTGTGGGTCACATTAATCATTTCAACATTGGTTTTTGTATTTTCATTGTACTTAAATTCCATTCGGGATTTAGGTGCCGGTTTTATATCCACTAAGCCCGGCAAGACATACGCATCCGGACTTCTATCCTTCCCTACAGGGCTTGCATTACGATTACAAAGATCATCCATCATCGCTTGGACTGTCGGCCTATTTGTTTTGGGCTCTTCTTACGGATCGATATTAGGAGATTTAGAGGGGTTTATAGAAAGCAGTGATTTAATCAAACAAATGATTCCCGATACCGGAGACGGGCTTAATATGACCGAGCGGTTCGTATCATTGCTTATGACTATATTAAGCATCATGGGATCCGTTCCAGTTCTCTTGTTTGTTTTGAAACTCCGCTCTGAAGAAAAAAAGAACAGGACGGAACACATTCTTACAAGGGCCGTATCCAGGAACAGTCTTTTAGGAGGTTATACGGTGATTGCATTGATTGCAGCTCCCGTCATACAACTTGCCTCTTTGTCAGGTTTATGGTCCTCTGCCGTTATGGTCATGGAGGATCCCGTTTCTTTCCAAACACTTTTGACAGCCGGCATGGTAGCGCTACCTGCCATGTGGTGTATGGTGGCATTGGCTGTTCTATTGATTGGTGTTGCTCCGAATCGAACCGGGTTGACATGGTTGTACTTAGGATATACCTTCTTTGTGGTATATATGGGAGACATGTTGAAACTTCCTGATTGGACAAACAAATTAACACCCTTTGGTTATATACCTCAAATACCAACGGAAGAGATTAATGTCTTTACATTGATCATACTGACAATGATTGCAATTTTGTTGATGGTCATGGGATTTATGGCATACAATAAACGAAGAGAAAGGTATATAACTATGGCACACAAGCTCGGTGTTTCAGGCAGCACGATTTTCTCCGATTCTAAATTGTTTTCAGAGTTGTTTTGGGAAGGCATTGAACATATAGAAATCGGAGAATTTTCTGATGAGGATGCAGTTAATACGTTTTTAAAGATCTACAAAGAAAAACAAGTTGGTTTTGGTATTCATTCTCCGGTAATTCGAGGAGAGAGTAAATATGACTTGATTGAAAAGGTTCGTTATGATCCCTCCTATGCATGGGAGCAATTAGAGTCGGAAGCTAAAAGAATGTCTTTAGAAGGTGCAAAATACATACTGGTTCATTTTCCGTTTTTTAAAGCCGAGGTATCCGGCAACACCGATGAGATGATTGAAGAAGGATTGAAAAAGATCTGCCGGATACAAAAGAAATATTCCATTCCTATAATATGTGAACCGAAGCTTGGGTTTCAACGTTCTGTTGCAGGACTAAATTATTTTGATCAATTTCCTTTAAGCATATGGGAAAAGTATAATGTAGGGATATGCATCGATATCGGCGACTACCTCATTGCAGTAGAAGATGACATCTTTCGGTACATCGGAAAATGGAGAGAATTTATCAAAGTGGTCCATTTACACAATATAGTTTATGAACCGGACACCTATATTTGGACACCGGTACACCCAAGTGACGAACAAAGAGGTAACCACAAAGTCCAAAAGATCATTGAGTTTTTAGCCCAATCAAAGGATGTGACATTTGTCTTTGAACACACACCGGAAACAAAGCCAACCAAGTCCTTTGTGATGGAAGGCTGTCGATGGGTTGAATCTCTGATCCGTTAATATGAACAGGAGGATTTGATATGGATGTATTAATCTTGTATGACAGCACGGCGACAAATGATGAAGGAGTGAACCGCCTGGCTTTGTTATTGGAAGTGATGGATTCAAACATCAATGTCCAGACAGTGGCATTGGATTGGAAAAAGTTCAAACCGTGCGCGGGTTGTTTTGGTTGTTGGGTCAAAACTCCGGGGAAATGTGTCATTACAAAGGACGAAGCAAATGATATTTCAAGAAAATTGGTGAATGCCGATACAGTAATTCTACTTTCCCGTGTCACTTACGGAGGATATAGCCCGGATACAAAGGCTTTTCTTGATCGCTTTATATGCAACATCTCTCCTTTTTTTATGATAAAAAGCCATGAGATGCACCACCAAAAACGGTACGCTAAATATCCGGACCTGGTTTCTTTCGGGTATGGAGATATGACGGAGCAAGAAAAGAAAACCTTTTTGGAATTGTGTGAACGGAATGCGTTGAATCTACATTCTAGAAGGCATGCTGCATTTACTGTTTGCAATCCAATAGAGGGAATGCAAGCCGCTATAGGATTACGTGAGTTCTTCGGAAAGGAAGTGGTGTCAAAATGAGATTGGTTGTTATAAACGGAAGTCCCAAAAAAGGCCAAGGTACCACTGCAACGATCATCCGGGTTATAAAAGAAATGATTGAAGCTGATGTCGAGGAATTTTCCGCAATTGATTATTATCATAAACCGGATACTGAATGTGATTCCACCATAGACAGAATTCTAAATGCCGATGTGTTATTGATTGCCACCCCTTTATATGTCGACTCACTTCCCATGCCTTTGGTTGTGTTTTTGCAATCCATAGAAAAAAGAATAACGAAGACCGGTCGTCCTTTGCTAAAGGTTTACGGCATATGCCATTGTGGATTTTTCGAAGCCATACATAACAAAGTTGCACTTGATATTCTTAGAAACTTTTGTTCACGTACAGGATTTGATTGGCAATATGGTGTAAGTATCGGAGCAGGTGTCTTCTTTGGAGGTAATCCGGATCCATTAAACGGGCCCGCAAAAGTGATCTATGACGCTTTGCATGAATTGTGTGAAGATATAAAAACAGAGTCAGATCACAAAAGTTCTAATGTCTTCGTTCAGCCCTCCATACCCCGCTTTTTATATAAGCTCGGAGGAAACATGGGATGGAGAGTTCAAGCAAAAAGTAACGGTATCGCAGGTATGCTTCGTGCTAAGCCCTACGCTGATGGAGAATAGATTGAATCAGTTCAAAATGATAATAGTTCACAGGAAAACAAATCGGACAAAACACGACACTAAAAATCGGGTATTGCCTAATTCTTTGAGCTAATATGGGAATATGGATAGGAGGTATTCGTTAGTGGGGTGGATTGAAGGAATTGGCGAAGCCATACGATATATTGAAGAGCACATAACAGAAGAACTGGAAATAGAAAGCATAGCACAACGGGCATTTGTTTCTCCCTTCTATTTTCAAAAAGGGTTTGCAATGCTCTGCGAATTTACGGTCGGAGAGTATATCAGACAACGCAGACTCGCACTTGCCGGCAGCGAGCTTGTGTCAACTGATGAAAAAATCATTGATATAGCCCTAAAGTACGGATATGATTCTCCGGATGGTTTTACAAAGGCCTTCACCCGATTTCACGGAGTCACTCCTACCGCTGTGCGTAAGGATGGAGCGATGATCAAATCCTTTGCACCCTTAAAAATCAAATTTACATTGGAAGGTGGAACTATCATGGATTACAAAATTGTTGAAATGGATCCGTTTATAGTCATTGGTGTATCGAGAAAGTTTAAGTATGATACGGCCAAAACAGAAATTCCTCAGTTTTGGGCAGATCATTACCAAACAGGGAAAGGAAGTATCATCTGCGGAATGTACGGTGTATGCCTTGACGAGAGTATGGGGGCGGATGAGTTCGAGTATTTAATTGCAGACAATTATGACCCATCCAAAGTGGTTCCGGATGGTTTTGTCACAAAGACCATTCCAAAGCACACTTGGGCCGTTTTTGCCTGTAAAGGTGCAATGCCCAAAGCCTTACAGGATGTGAACCAAAAAATATATTCAGAATGGTTACCTAACTGCAGGGATTATGAAATTGCAGCCGGTTACAATATAGAAATGTACACTGCAGTCTCGGATTTTCCAAAGGGCAATGATGACGAAAACTACTACAGCGAGATTTGGATTCCGGTAAGGAAAAAATAAAGGAAAACTGTACGATACTCTTAAGGTTGCTTTTACTTTTGTAAGTCAAAAGGACCTAACAAAGTTAAATATGTTTTTCGTTCTCTTTAAAGAAAACGGATGATCATTTTTTTGACCACCCGCTTTCTTTATTTTATAGGAAAGTTTCTTCTATCTTAGAACAGGATACAAATACACACCAATAACCGGGCTTACCCCGCTATGTGCGGTAATGCATCCCAATTTTCATAAGTATTTAGCGGATTTCAAACTCCGATGTCAGCATTCTATGTATATTATTCGATTTATCAAACTGTCCGAAAATGTACATCCATTTATTTTCTGCGACAGCAACAAATTGTCCGTTCATAGCGTTGTAATAATTGTCAAATAATCGACCGTCAGGGCAGTTGTGAAGAATCAAATTAAATAAAATCGACACTATTTCCGTTAATATGTA
>CALCRE010000043.1 GCA_937894465.1 uncultured Clostridia bacterium | reverse complement strand
TCTATAATCTGGTATATATGGTTCTCTAGTTTTCTAGGGTTTAGCAATTACCTAAGTTCCTGTATGGCGGTTTTTTGATCTGCTCCGGCGAAAGTGGATCAGGTTCCGCTTCATCATTTTTATCCATTTGAGAAAGGTACTCTGCAATATTCTCATCTATTCTTTTAAGCTTTTTCTCCAGAACCTCTGCATTATATGTATTGCTCTTGCTGTTAACCGCCCGGAACTTTGTGCCGTCCACTTCGTTCATAAACATCACAAAATGAGCATAATGCGAATTAAAGCAGCTGCATCTTTTTTGTAGTACCCTTACAGAATATTGTCGAAAGAAGTCGATTGCTGTAAGCGATTGACTTCTCTTACTTCTTGCTATATTACACTCGGAGTTTGTATAAATACTTTTGATTTACAAATGCTATATCTATAATTTATGAAGGGGAATAATTATGGATCGTGAAACATTAATGCAAGAAGTCAAAGGCATATATGCCAGCATTTCACAACAAGAAACACAACAGCATTTTTCCCAGACAAACAGTAATGTTAATCCGGAAAAGTATTATGAACAAATACTTAATATGGTCATAAACGAAATTTCTGCCGGCACATTTGACCGTTTTCAATCTGGAAAAGCTATAGTGGATGCAGTTTCAAAAGATAAACGCAAATGGTTGTCGCAATGGAATGAATCAATAGAGGGATAATGACCAACATCTTTTTCGTCAGGGTATTCCAGCAGGCGAGCATGCATGCAATTCGCGCTCTTCACTTTTTGTGAAGAGCCGCTTTTTTATATTCCCCGCCAAAGGGAGCATCTTTTTTGTAGCACCCTTACAGAATATTTTGTCTAAATAAGTCGATTGCTTTGCAGTCGACTTATTTGCTCTTTTATGGTAAAATAATGCTTGTAATTCAGATTATTTAAGGGGTATGACTATGGAAGAAAGCTCTTGCAGACATGCGCATAAAACAAAATTCCGTGAATTTTTTTCCGAGTACTTTCCTATGGGAACAAAGTCTTGTGATCATTGTGGCTTTGAATACATTTAAACCGGTTCTGGAGAACATTATATATCTTATCATGTTTTATTGGCTCGTCATCTTTGTTATTATTTATTTTTGATTTTCATGTTATATTTATAGTTTTTTATTTTATATTTGCTTATTTACTTCAATTTATTATACAATATAAAATTGTGAATTGCGGAAAGTATGTTATAAGGAACCTAAGAGTATGAACACAACGCGAAATTCCTCCATTTAAAAGAGTTCAAATCCCTCCTCCGGTGCATCTTTTTTGTAGTACCCTTACAACTTAAAGGGCTTCGGGTTATACACGAAGCCCTTGATCATAGAAAAGAAAAACTTGACGGCTGTATGACGTCATAGGAAAAACGAACGAAAAACACCGTAAAAAAGTTAAAAAACAACATGAATAAAAGTATGTAAAACTTATACCTTCATTATTTTGCACACACCTTGAAAAATGCTTCAAATATTTTTACTGAAGGCTGATCGTCAATAAGGGTAGTTGCTTCAGGATGCCATTGCAGGCCAAGTACAAAAGGCAATTCTTTGCTCTCGATCGCTTCGACAATACCATCACTTGCTTTTGCGCTAATTTGAAAACCCTTGGGCACATTGCGGTTTGCCTGGTGATGAAAGCTATTTATTTTAAATCTCTCTTCCGCGGTAATCCGGTAGAGCAGTGAATCTTTTTCCACATGAACATAATGGGACATATGCTCCACCGGGGCTTTTTGTCTATGCTGCAGAAGCTGTTTATCTATTTGCGAGTTAATATCTTGATACATATCCCCACCTGTTGCTATGTTTAAAATCTGACTACCCCGGCAGACCCCGAGAATCGGTTTTTTCATTTCCATCATCTTTTTAATTAATTTAATTTCCGATTGATCTCGAGCTGGAATAACGGTGCCCAGACCCGGGTGCGGCTCCTCCCCAAATAGCGTGGGATCGATATCATGGCCGCCCGTTGCATATAAGCCGTCTATTTTCTGTACAATTTGCTCCACATCCTCTTCTTCAAGGAAATAAGGCAATATAACCGGCATGCCGCCTGCTTTGAGGATTGCTTTAATATTTCTGCTGTTAACGGTATAAACAGACTGATCAATCTCCATAGATGCAGTAACCCCGATCACTGGTTTCATTTTAATCTCCCCCTGTGTAACAGTATATTTAAAAATTATATACATAACTTCAGCATCTGTAAAGAATTGAAAATTTTCTGTTCGGACAAATTGCTATAAGAAGCTTGTTTAAGCCGGACAAAGGTCCATTACAGCAGGCAGTTTTTATAGTCTCTTCCGTGTTGATTGACATCTCCTCTTTGGCATAGACCCTCTTCCAGCTGATCCATGTTAAATCCTATCAGCTTCATGGTGAAGCATTTCATTCTAAAAGCAAAAACTCTGATGACCGCTTATCTGTGCCACTTATCAGTAACATCGACATCCTGCCTTAGTTACCAACCCCTTTCGAATCCGCAACTTTAGCCAATGTGCTTATATCCCAATCAATCCATTCTGCACTGCCAATATCAAATCGAATTTCTTTTCTATAGATGATCCGTCAAAAAAAATAGTAACATAGTTGCCGTCAAATTTTGTAATAACGCCTTTGCCAAACTTGTTATGCGTTATAGCCCTACCTGCGATCACCTTCGACAGTAGGATTTCTTTTTCTTGAGCGGAGAAGACTTTTCCCTTTTTTTCCGTACGTTCCTGCAACTTCTTGGACTTGCTTTTGGGAGCGATTTCGTACGTCACAGTCGTATCTCGTTGCTCAAAAAGCTGCGGGATTGTTAATAATTGAAGCTTTTCGTTTTCATACTCGACCAGTACTGAATATCCGCATTGTGCAATAACGGTACCTTTACCTTGTTCCTTGTGCACATAGGTTCTATCACATAAGCCTTGTTTGAATACAGCCATAACGTTGTTTGGGTCAGTAACCTCTTTAGGGAGAGAACACAGCACTTCGTTTGTAAAAACTGAATCGGTATTGCGGCAGTTGAACACATACAACTCATTCTTTGCACGAGTCATACCTACATAATACAGACGGCGGTCTTCCTCATACTGCTTGATCTCGTCTTGGGAGGAAGTATCCGGTACAGCCTTTAATGGTAGCACCCCATCAAAAATGTCAAGCAGAAACACTCGATCAAACTCCAACCCTTTACTTGAGTGAATAGTAGATAGTATAAATTTGTTGGAGTTGCTGTTAGTGTGATTTTGAATGATGTCTCGCAGTTCATTTAATCTACGGATTAGATCGCGCGGGCTGTTCTCATTCTCACCCAACATACACAAGATTTCAAGCTTTCCTACATCCAGCTTATTAGAAATGACGTATTGCCCATAACCTGCTATATTCCATATAAGCTCGACTGCTTTCGCGCCATTGCTTTCCGTTATCATCGGTAGCAGTGTTAGCAGCTTGAATACACTATCTTTAGCATAGCTACTTAGTTCTGTGAACTTGACCAGTTCCTCAAGAATCGGCTTACCGGTGCGCTTGCTCTGTTCACAAGCATTAATAGCAGCTTTCTTTGTTAAGGGACTGCCAAATTTATAGTATACTCGCATGAAGGTTTCTGCATCATGGGGGTTATATGCGATGTTTATGATGTCGATTATATCTACAACAATACGATGGGAGAAGAAGACTCCATCAAACTGTCTGCAATTATAGGAAATGCCGTTGCGCTCAAGCATATCGATGAGCGGCAGAGCGCTGTCATTGTTGCGAAACAAAACAGCGGTTTCAGTTTCACAGGTCTGTGCAACATTAAAAAGGTATTTATATTGCGTTGTTCGATTAACAACGTCAATCACCTGTACAGGTAATCCGTTTCCACGGGTCGGTACGATCACCTTTTCGTGACGAAAGCGATTCTTTGATACAAATGTATTGGCCACAACTACAATTTCTTTTGTAGAGCGATAGTTATGCTCGATCAGCAGAACCTTTGCATTTGGATAGTCATCGCTGAAGTTCATTAATGCATCAGGGTATGCGGCACGGAAACCGTAAATGCTCTGATCCTCGTCACCAACCATGAAGATGTTTCCATGTTTTTGTGCTAACAGACGGATTATGGCGTGTTGTATTTTTGATGTATCTTGGGACTCATCCACGCATAAGTAGCGGTACTTATCTTGAAAGTGTTCAAGGACTACGGGGTAATTAATGAGAATGGCAAGCGCATACGACATCTGATCATCATAATCCATGAGCCTTCTACTTTTTAATTCAGCACGGTATTGATGATAGATCTTTGGCATCTGTGAAACGCCCACATCAAGAGAATCGATTTCTTCATCTGTGAGCATCATGTTCTTAATGTAGGTGATGCCGGTACGGATGTCCTTAATTGTACTCTCGGTAGCATATTCGTTGTTTATCTTTTGATAAATCTGTCCGATCATGCGTGCTAGCTCACCATCATTATCAAGCAAGTTAAATGGTTGACGTTCACTGTGATTCCGGCTGTAGTAGTCGATGATTTTTGCGGACAGACCGTTGATGGTGCGAAACTCCAAAGCATCGGTATAATCACTGCCGAACATAGAGGCGAAACGCTGTTGCATTTCCTTTGTGGCGGCTACGGTGTATGTCATGGTTAAAATGCTATCCGGTGCAATATCACAACAGTAGACCATATAACCAAGCCGTGTCACAAGTACTGTCGTTTTTCCGCTTCCGGGAACTGCAAGAAGAAGTATTGCACCGTCGACTGTCTGAGCCGCTTCTCTTTGTTGATTATTCAGATGTGACAGATACTTATTAAAAAACTCTTCTTGCGTCATATTATAAAAACCCCTTATTATGTAACGGTTATAAAATCATAATCTTTTAATATTGTGAATGTCAAGTAGGTTTCAACGACTTCCAATCATTTGCATCAAATCAAATAGGGCAAATAATCAGTGAGATTGAAAAAACGAAAAAGAAGAACAACAAATATCAATCAGGCTTTAATATTTTGTCACACGAAACATGTCATATTTTCTGTGATCATGAACAGTGCTGATACGATAAACGGTTTTACCAATGAAGATATTTTGCACCAAGCTGTGAATAGAGTTACAGTTTTCGAGCTAATAAGCTGTTTCGCAAGTAACCTTTTATATAGGACATAGTAGCTTCTCACCATCTATTAACCCCTGTAAAGTGTCCAACCATAGCCATCCAACATTAACCATTGGATCTGCCAGGGTTTTGTGGCTAACCCATTCAACTCCATTACAATCATAATCAACATTTGAAAGCTGGCTACGTAAATATTTGTAAGCACTCTTAGAACATGCTAACAAATATTGTAGAACCTCATCGTCATCAGCTAAGTGTTTAATCAAGTAAATCTGACTTATGGCATAACCTGTACACCCTAGCCATTTATCATCCTTTTCGCATAGCCCAATAGCCCCGTCATCAAATTGGCAATTCTTAAATGTCCACTTTGCTGCATTGACACAGCAATCCTTATACCGTTGATCAGGATTATATGAATAGAGATGTGCTAGATAATCAATACATGAAAATGATGAAAACACCCAGGAAATCTCATCTGTATAGCCATTAGTCCCTTCAACACCGCTATAGTGCAATGGCCCTATCACCCATGAACCAATATCATCCCTCCATGTTCCGGAATGCCAATATCCATCATCCCCAAGTTGTCCTTGTTCCCAAGGTCGAACAAAAAATTCTGCGTAACTTATAGCTTCATCAAGTACTTTTTTATCGCCAGTAACCTCATATCCAAAAACCAATCCTGATCCCATAATACTAAGATCATTTGTCCATCCGGCGTCTTTTGCATCCATAAGCCCATATCCACAAGGAAAATGTCCGTAAGTCTCTTCTCCTATAGTAATTTCAACCTTCTTTTGACGTGCCCATTTGATTATTCGCCATGCTGCTTCACGTAAGCTTTCATTAGGAGAATTATAGCGGAAATACATTCCTATCGCTTGAAGGGCTGTACCTAAAAGCCACATCGGATCTTTTTCACTAGCAAAATTTGCAATAAACCTAACTTGCCTATTAGCTAATTGGCTATATAAATCATTTCCAGTAATGTCACTAACCTGATATAGAAGCTTTATTAATGCTGCAATATACCTTACGTCCGGATGATCAGGGTATCTTCCACCATAGCCACGACCTGGTTTTTGCCAACGGCTTTTTGACATGTCAATTCCACCCTGAGGCAAAATTTCTTCAATGAATGGCCTCAATATGTAATCAATAAAGTCCATATTGGCTTTTTTTACATTTGTCATGTGTACCCTCTCTTTCAAGTAACCGTTATATATAACTAGTATACAGTGTAAAAGGATTGTAACTTACATTGAAGTTATTGTCAATAAATTCGAAAAGATGACAGTTGTGAAGAGTGAAAAACTTTATTAGTTCAAAAATCATCTCATCGGCATGATTTATCTTATATTATCCCACGTTCATGATAAATTGCACACTACATTTACAAACAAGTTTTATACATCATTCAAAA
>CALCRE010000042.1 GCA_937894465.1 uncultured Clostridia bacterium | reverse complement strand
TATGTTTTTAGCCAATAATGCCGGTGCTCCGGCCATGGAATGTCTGATAATGATCACATCGGTACCCATTACGTCAAGTGTTCTTCCGGTGTCGATCAATGTCTCCCCTTTTGCCACACTAGAAGATGCAACCGAGATGTTGACACTGTTCCCGCTCATATATTTGGCAGCCAATTCGAAAGAGGATCTGGTTCTGGTGCTGTTTTCATAAAACAACGTAATGATGGTTTTTCCCTGCAAATGTGGTGTTTTCTTTGTGTTTGATTGTATGATGAGCTTCATTGTTCTAGCTGTATCAAGAATTCCTTTGATCTCTTCTTTCGATACATCTCTTAACCCCAGAAGATCTTTGCTTTTTAATATCATCGCATCCTCCCTTTTATGCTTGATCAATGAGCACTTTAAAGTCACCGTCAAATTCCGGTACAAAAACATGAATCACTTCGCTTTTAGAAGTAGGCACATTTTTGCCTACAAAATCCGGACGGAAAGGTAACTCCCTGTGCCCTCTGTCGATCATGATAGCCAATTGGATCATTTGAGGTCTACCCATGTCAAATATAGCTTCAATGGCTGCTCGTATGGTTCTTCCGGTGTAGATGACATCATCTACCAGCACGATCTTTTTATCTTGTAATGAAAAGGAAATTTCGGTACCTTTGACCACCGGATGCTCAGAAACAAGACTTAAATCATCTCTGTAAAAGGTAATATCCAACACACCTACCGGTAACGAAACATTTTCTATTTTCTGAATATTTTCAGCGATCATTCTCGCTAAAGGCACGCCTCTTCTTTGAATACCGATCAACACCAAATCCTTCGTGCCCTTATTCTTTTCCAGGATTTCATGTGATATTCTTGTTAACGCTCTTTCCATTGCAGACTGATCCATAATGACCGTTTTCATGCTTCCATCCTCCATATAGATATTTTTATTTCAATGTCCTTTTACAACAAAAAAGCCTTCCGTCACATAAGCGGAAAGCTAGTAATATACAAAATGATATACTCTCAATCATCAACATACTCCCTTTGCGCCTCTCCGGACCCATTAAAAGGACAATATGAACTTTTATTGAACTGAATTATAACATACCCACAAAAGCTTGTCTATGCATTTTTTCACCAACTAAACTAATCTCTATTTTTCTCTATTTTTTCTTAAATGAAAAACTAAAATCCACCCCTCAATTGCAGTGTATGTTAAAAGGAATTTCCTGATGATTAAAGTCTGCTAGTAATGAAAGACGGCCACCATCCATTACAATAAAGGGCAAAAATATTGCGAGTGCTATAAAAGTAGAACATAAAAAAGTAACAAGGCAGAGAAGTCATAGCCTAGTTACTTTTTTTTCTTTATTAAGCAAAGATTGAATAAGCCTAATTAAACGGGATAAAAGGTTCCACGGTTTTCTCGCTGCCTGAGTCGAACTCAAGTGCTTGGTTGTATTCATTTCGTTCCGGCATCACCATAATGGCCTGCTTGAGCAACTGATCATCTTGATTGGCCAAAGCAGTAGTCAGCATATCATTTTGAATGAATCTTGCAGTTAGCATCCCTTTAATAAAGTCAGGCAGTTTTTTTGCTCCGTGAATCTTTATTTTCCCACCTGAAATACTAATATCAGCTTGTATATGCAATAAGTCAGGTGCATCCGCATATGCTCCTTTGTTGGGTACCAAAGCAGAATGTTGTATATCGTCTTCCAAGAGAATGGACTCTATGATCTTACCGGTATATACAGGTACACCACCACCGCAGCGGCTTGTGATTCTGATCATATCTTCCACGGATACCTCATCACTAAAGCACTTTTCAAAGTCTTCCTTCGAAGGACGTTTCATAAGTGAACCATATTCTTTTGAGGTGACAGGAAGGCCTTTTAATCGTCTTGTCCCACCTGCCGGTGATACTAAGTAACCTGACTCTTTTAAAAATGCCACATTGTTTTTGATAGCCACTCTCCACTCGGGAAACAATCGGAACCATTTATGTTCTAATAGAACCGGATCATCGATCCTTTGATTGATCATATTAACAATTTTATCGGGGTCACTTTCATCCCCTATTCTAAAATCATAATACCATACATCATGGTTCATCCCGATTCCCCTCATCACAATATCCTCTTCCTTCACACCTGTGATGGCCGAGAAGGTGTTTTTTACAATCATAGGAGCATTACATAGTCCAATGGATTTTTCAATACCAAACCTTTTTAATAAGGCAGAAAGAGGAACCTCCGGAGGATTTGTCGCTCCTAACACCCAGGCATCCGGACAAATCTTTGAGACTTTCTCCCCCATATACATAACATGACCACCTTGCGGTATGCCGTAGGACTTATAACCTCCAAACGCACCATAACCGGCTGTGGCGCAATGCATAACAATGTCTGAACCCTCTAAAACCGATTCTAACGTATCATAGATTTTAATACTACATCCGTTCTTATTTTCGATCTTGTTAGCCAGTGCAATGTTTCGTTCCATATTTGCAACGGTTCTACCGAACAGACCAAACTCAACATTCCGTACCCTACCGGAATTTATTAAGTACAATAAGGTTCCCCCTGTGTTTTTCCCGCCTCCACCGATCATTGCTATCTTAACTTCACTAGACATGGCTTATCCTCCACTTATTCGCAAAAAGTGGCAGAACACATTGCTCTACCACTTTTACATATCCGGACTATAAATTTATATCCTTCAATTAATAAATACCATTTAATTTTTCTTCTTTACCGCTGTCAACAGAACGTTGTGCTGTATCCAACAAATCCATGACTTCCAAAGTGTCATCCATGGATACTGATGCTTCAGCACCTGCAAAGAAATTAGCAACTTCTTGCAATTCCAATGTATAAGCCATGCTCATATCCACTACAAAGGGAATTGCTTTTCCTTTTAATCTAACAACGCCACCATAGATGGATGAACCTGTGTTCAATTCAACAATGCCCCTGTTGCCATTTTTGTATTTAACGATACAAACAACACCCTTGTCATCTTGAACTGCTTTTATACTGACAGCTCCCGGACCCATCAATTTTTGTAACATTTCCATTGCATGTACACCGTACCATACTACGCTGCTTCCTGCAGGAGCAACACCCATAGCACCGTAAACAGCTACATATTCCGGATCGTTCATGGCAGTTTTTGCTTCTATTACTGCAGTAACATAACGCAATGATGATGCGGAGAAAACACGTACATTGTTTTCCTTTGCCAAATCATAAATTTTCTTTCCTGCTGCATATGTGTCAGCCATCGGTTTATCTAAGAAAATCGGTTTTCCCAATTTCATAGCTTTTTCAAAGTATTCCAAATGGAATGCCGGGTCATTGATTTCCATCATAATGGCATCACAACCGGCTACACATTCGTCAAAATCTTCTGTAACTTTAACGCCCCAGCCTTCAAGTTCAGCTTGGCGTGCATCTAAACCTTTCTTGTCTTGGAAAGGAGTTTCGAATCTTAAACAAGAAATGGTCTTTAAACCGGCAACTTTTAGTTTAGGATCGCAATTCGGGTCATTCGTTCTTTTAGCATACTGAATGGAATGACTGGTATCTAATCCTATCATAGCAACTTTTATTTCACTCATGTCTATACCCTCCAATAGAATGTTTTATATTGATTATATCATACCGGATTTTGTCTGCAAGCAAATTTTCACAATTATGTTCATTGAGTCAATGTTATTGTCAAAACCGGCAATTGAAAAAAAGAAACTTTATAAAGATCTCATTATCACTCTCGTTTAATCGTACTTCTATAATTTAAAAGGAGCCGTTATAAACGACTCCTCTTTTTTGTGAAATAATTTACTAGGTTTATTGCTTGGCACCTGTGTGCTGAATACCTTCAACGAAGCTTCTCTGGGCAAACAAGTACACAATCAATATGGGCAATAAGCTCAAGACGGCACCTGCCGAGGCCGTGGCCTGATTGTACAAGGACTTGTCTATGACATAGCCCAAGTCGTCCACCATCTGTACCGCCATTCGATATAACCCGGGTAATCCCTGTGGGAATATCCTGATCTTCGGATTGGTCAGGTACATGTTCGGTTCTGTATAGTCATTCCAATGGAACACCATGGAAAGAATAGATACAACCAAAATTGACGATTTTGATATGGGAAGTATAATTCTAAAGTGTGTCTGAATGAAACCACATCCGTCAATATAAGCAGCTTCTTCCAACTCTTTCGGCAATGCGACGAAAAATTGTCGGAATATGAATATATACAAGCCGCCTTTCAACCCATATCCGAATATAGCAGGTATCAAAATCGGTTTCATGGAGTTGGTCCACCCGAATACGTTACTGTACAGAATAAACATCGGAATCATCATAACTTGTAAAGGAATAACCATAGCCAATACCAATATACCAAAAAGGAGATTGCTTCCCTTGAAATGGAATCTAGCAAAACCATATCCAATGAACGAACATGAGATAACGTGAATAAACGTTGCCATACCCGTCATATAAATTGAGTTTGGCAATGTAACCGGACCTTTCAATTCTTGCCAGGCATATTTATAGTTCACCCATCTTAGCCCTCTCGTAGGAATCCATTTAACGGTTATGTCAGTCAAGTCGGCTAATGATTTCACAGAGTCCGTCAATAAGAAAAGGAATGGATACAAGAAAACAAAAGCCATTGAGAACAATAACAGATACGTGAAGAACCTAAAGAAAATATGTTTCCATGTTTCAGCATGTTTTAACTTTTCCCATCCGGAAATCTCATGAATATGTGCTTGCTCCATGATTAACTCTAGTTCTGTCTTTTCCTTGCTTTTTTTAAATAACTTCATTAACACATCCTCCTTTCTACTTGTTGTTCGATTTGCTGATTAAAGCAGCAATACCGAATATGACTCCGATCAGCACTAAGATGATTACGATATAAATGCAAGCCAGCGCGGCTGCATACTCAAACCGTGTACTTTTAAACGCCATGCTGTGAATATTAGCCATAACCGAGTTGGTGGATTCTGTAAACATGTCAATCAACGTATAAATAATCGCAACCAGTATAATATCACCGATCATGGGTAAAGTAATCTTCCAGAACATTTCCCACTGAGTAGCTCCGTCTACCTTTGCCGATTCATACAAGGAACCGGATATGGACTGCAAGCCGCCAAGGAACAATATAATCGGCACAGGGCATTTCCAAAGCACCTCTGTAATACGACTTAAAAATTGCATAACTAGGTTTGCAACCTTTGGTCCCAAATACCAAAGCACTTCTCTGGGTATGAGAATGGTACCTCTGCTTATGCTTGTGGTGTCCGTCCCCATAGCCGTATCTCCCATTTCATCTTGTAAGCCTTGGTTCATGATCTGTTGCATGATGAAACCGGAACCAAGCAAGAACGGAAGCACGAAGAGAGATCTTAATACTCCTCTTCCCTTGATGTCCAAGTTCAACAAAATAGCAATGAATAAGGAGAATATGACAACCAAAGGTGTCCTTATTAACATTTCTTTAAAAACCCTTTGATACATTGGGACATAAGCTATACTCTCAAATAGGATGTTTCGATAATAGTTAAATCCTAAATAGTGCTTCTGTAATCCTTTAATGGAATCCAACTCCGATACACTAAGTGCAAAGGTCTCATAAGCAGGATACAAGAAGAATAGGATTGTACCGATAATCCACGGAGACACCAGTATCAGCCCCTGAATGGCTTGACGCCTTTTAAAACTAACTGACTTCATTATTTAGTACCCCCTTTGATTACGTAACTCATAGCCGGAATGTTAATTCCATCATATGTCTTATCTACTTCCGGATTGTAGTTGATATAAATAGTGCTTCCATCGCTGTAGTCCACTCTTACCAACTCATAATTCTGTATATCTATTTCAACAACTTCATGATAAACCATGTAACTGTTGTATATATGCTTCTTCTCTTGGAAGTCTTTGTTTGTCAGCTCGATGTCCTCAATCCACGCTAAGTAATACGAACTGAAGATTTCATTGTCTTCGATGTTCATCAACAAGTCCGTAGGTTGATAGGAAAGTTCAAAATAGGGATAGCATCCGTATTCAATCCATTTCAATCTCATCCAATTGTAATCGTATGATAAGTTACCGGGATAAGTGGTATATGGCACTGAGCCGTGTACAACCATCTGATAGAACGGTATTGTTTGATCAGTGATAAAGAAACCACTGTCTTCAACCGGTATGTTGTACATATAGTCAGCAGTATTTAACAAAAATGCATTCCCACCTTCATAGACCGCTGTCATGCCTTTCTTTTGAATGTCTTTCCCGAACGTAGCCCATCTGGCTGCAGTGTCATATCGATTGACAATTCTCTTGTCTTTATAGTTGTTATACAACTTGATACCCATATCTTCAAAACCAATGGCTTTTATATTGTGTTTTACAGCCTTGGGCATAAATTTTTTCATGAATATGTTGTATGAACGGTTGGGGTCAAACAAGAATTGACCTCTCCATGACATGACGATGTTATTCAAGTCGTAGATCAAGTCTGCTCTTCTGTTATAACCGCTTGTGGAACTGTATGCATTGACATAGTCGGCTTTCAAACCCAATACAATATTGTTTTCTCCGGCCCACTGCGTCAGTTTCTTTAATTTTGGTGCACCACCCAATCCAAGGGGTAACTGGTAATTGGTGGGGGCAAATTCACCATAACCATTTTTGTTCCATCCGTCCAAAAGCACGATCATGTTTTCCACACCGACATTTTTGAGTGCTTCAAGAACAGCGATGGCTTGTTCATAAGTCGTCATTTTGATGTATTTGTCTACCAAAACACGATCCTCGGTGATACCCATAAACAAGTCGATTTGCATGGGAACCGGTTTTTCATTATCGATCTTATCTGCCAATTTTCCGGACGTAATGTAGTATTCCCTTACCTCATTGGCCATTCCGCTGTAATTAGCTTGGTCGTTAACAGTAAAGAAATATTTAATCTGCCTGGATGCTTCAGCTCTATCTTCTTGTACATAGTTCAAAGGAGTTTTCTCGTTGAAACGGGCATCCAAGAAAAGGCGTCTGTATACAAAATCGGCATAGACATTGTTTCCATATACTCTTTTCGCAGCCGGGCTAAAATACAATCTGGTATCCGTATCACCCTCTGTAACCAGAGCCACGAAAGCATTATCATTGACCTTCATTCCGAAAGCCGGAATCATCAATGTTTTTTCGTTGTTATCCTTGTATCGCATGTCGATGCTCTCGAAGTTTAAGCTGTCGTCGTAATAAACGCTCCAGCTATAATCCGTTGCATAAACACTGATTCTTTCATTAAAGTTATACAATGCGCCGGATCCATCAGGATAAAACACATAACCATCATCGGACGGATGTCCGGTACCAAAATACGGGAATACCTTAATATTTGAAATCCCATATTCATCACCATACTCTACGATTCTTTCTACCGGAATGTCAACGGTTAATTCATCACCTTCCAAATAGACGGAAATCTCAAGCTTTATTTCAAGCTTTGGAAAATCGTAAAGCAATTTCACTCCATTATCAATCTTTTCATATTCAAATGTTGTTTCAGTTTTATCATCTGCGGTTTTTAACACTTCAACGTTTGCATATTGAAAAATGAAGGATTGAGTAGCTTGTTTGCGCCATTTTGCTGAAGTGATGGTTTCCGAAATAGGGTTATCTTCTGTTATACATGATTCCCATATGTATCCGTTTCTCTTATCTTCAATTGCAAAAGACTGCCACTCCGGATGGAAATATAAATTCATATTCTCCGATGTACCAATCAAATTGTACCCGTCCGACAAATTAGCAGGAGCGGCATTTGTCGTTCCTGCCGGGACAACAATCATGGAGAGAACACAGCAAACTGCAATAAATAGCGAAATAAATCTCTTTTTCATCCAATTCCCTCCTAACTCTTAAATATCAGATACTTAATCTCAAATGCCAAATCCTGAACAAATGTGGCAAAGTGAGAAATCAATGCTAATAGTAACAATACTATGCTCCAAAATAAAGCAACACCAACGATGTTCAAAAATACTGTAAATAACGTTCTTCCCAATGAATATGAATTCATAACCATGACATTTAGAACAAACAATATTGCCACCCAAGCCCAAACCACTGAAACTAAGAAGTCATAAAGCCCGGCTTCGTTTACAGTCAAAATTTTGGTGAATAGCGATATGGGAATGGTAAACACAATATACGGTACCAAGGAATATGCTGTCGCTGTTACAATTTCTCTCATATGGCATTCGCCGTCCGTAATGGATGTTACCGCAAAAGAAACAACCATCCAACTGAGAATCGGAACATAAAACTTGAACATTTCCAGGGGAATATTCGCTTGAATAGGCAATAAATTCGATACCGGATAATGGGTAATGAAGATTGAGCCTATCCGCACGGGAAATATCAGAAACAATAGTATGATGGCAGGCCACCAACTAAAATCATCTCTGTCATATTTAATGGAACTAAATGCAGCAAGAGGATGATAGATTACCCCTATTACACTCTGTAACCAAAACATAAATTATACCTCCTCTTATTTAATAGAAGTCCACGGCGTCTTCGCTGAACCAATTCAAACGCGTTAGGATCCAAACAATAAATAGAACAATCGCGATAGCTGCTAAAATCACCAGAACGAAGTTGTTACGGAAGATATCGTGGCGGTATTCAGCAAAAGCATCGGAGTAACCGGTAACATCGCCGGCTTTTTCATAGGAGTCCATTGCTTCGAGCCATAATCCTTTTTTATAGTAAGCCTTACCGATACCTTTGTGTGCTACATAGTAGTTACCTGCCACATCAAGCACTTCCTTCCAAACGTCGAAGGATTCTTCGTATAAACCTTGTTGGTACATTTCAACGGCAGCTGTAACTTTCAATGTAAAACCTGTCGGTTGAAGAACTTGCAAGTTATTCGCAGTTTTATCCAACACATACACAGTGCCGTAGCTATCTACAGCTAAACTTGAAGGTTCTTTATACCTGCCTTTAACTTCACCGATTCCGCCTAAAACTCCCAATAGGTTTCCTTCGGGATCATAACGGTAAATATAACCGTTGTATTTTTCCAGCGCATAAACGATACCCGACTGATCTACGGCAATATCCACAAAGTAGGGATCTCTGACAGTATCAATGGTAAATGCGAGCAATCCGTATTTCTTCTTATCAGGGAATGTGTTCTCACCGACCCAATTTATTCTCTTGATTTCTCCATGTTTCTGGTCCAATGTGGTAGCATAAATCAAACCGTCATCATGAATCATGAAATTGGTGAAAGCAGGAGGAGCGGGCTTAAACATCTTGTCACGTTGTTCCTTTGTATAGAACAATCTTGCAAACAGTTGGGTAATGGAAAAGTCCACCACACCGGATGCTGTCAATCCTCTAAACGCGTTATCGGCATCGATGCTCATCAGGTCATGTCGTTTAATAATGTAAATATAACCTGTGTTGTTTACATATAATTTTGTAGGTTTAAATTCACTCACAATGGAATACAATAACTGTGATTCCGGATCCCAAAACATTTCAACACATTTTCCAGTGGAATCTAAGTGCAAAATCCGCTCGTTCATTGTGTCAGCAATGTATATATCTCCATCCGGATCTACATATATCCCTGATGGTTGGTTGAATGTAGTAGGTTGATCCTTGTATCTGGGATCTTCAGACTCCGGAGGAATATCATAGATTTCAGTGATAACTCTGTTCACCGTAGCATCAGGATTTAAAATAAGGATCCTGTTATTTCCAGTGTCACAGATATAGATATAATCATTCTTATCAATAAAGATATCCTCAGGCAAATTCATAAACCCGTACTCTTCCCCTAAGTCATTGACTACCTTCTCCACAGTATATTGTTGAGGTATATTAGCTCTCTTTGAAACATTACCTTCACGCATGAATATAAAGTCAGCATTTGCAGTAGGTATTGAAGTAAATATCAACACAAAGGAAAGTATTGAGAACAAGGTAATTTTTACGAATTTATTAGTTTTTTTCTTAAACATTTCATTTACTCCTTTTCTCAAATTATGATTTAATACCGGAATATGCCATGGTCTGCATAACCTGTGACTGCATCGTAACGAATATGATGATGGTAGGTGCTGTCATCAAAAATGATGCTGCCGCCGAAGCTCCGGCACGAGCCAGTGAGGAAGCCGCAGCTCCGCCGGCAATGGTCTGTAATGCCAGCGGTAACACCTTCATCGCTTGCTTATTGGTATAGATCAATGCTGTGCTCGAGTCATTCCAGTTGGATGTAAAGGAGAACACCAGCAATGTCGCCCAAGCAGGTTTGACTGCAGGCATAACGATTTTCCAGAATGTCTTCCATTCGTTTGCACCATCCATACGCGACGATTCCAACAATTCATTAGGAAATTGGTCGATAAACTGTTTCATTAGAAAGAAGTTATACGGGACTGCAATGTGAGTTATAATCAACGCCCAGTATGTATTCAATAATCCTAAAGAGGAAACAGTCATATAGGTCGGTATCTGTGTAACCTGTGCCGGGAAGGTCAAAGCCGCTATAACAATACCGAACACGATTCCGGAACCTGGAATATTATGTTTGGATATGGCATATGCACCCATACTCGACACTAATATTGTCAAAGTAACGTTAACTACTGTAACAAATAAACTGTTAAATATATATCTTGTAAAAGGTACCGTTGTACCGGAGAGTGAGATCACCAAGTCTCCAAAATTCTTTAAAGTAGGTCTTCTCACAAAAAACCTCGGTGGGAACAGAAAGAGTTCCTCATATGGTTTAAATGCGGTACTTACTAAATAAATTAATGGTAAAGCCGTGAAAGCTACTAACGCCAACATGATTGTATACACAAATACCCATTTGAAGTTAATATGGAATTTACCGTTAACTATTTCAAAAGCACTGTTATTATCTTTCATTAACTAATCCCCTTTCTGAACTAATCTCTCGGCGCGAATACCTTCATAGATACCCGGCTTAGTGTAAACGACAATAAGAACAAGAACACTGCGATCGCTGATGCATAACCCATCTGGAACCTGATAAATGCATAATCGTACAAGTGGGCTATGATTGTGTGTGCACAGTAATTCGGGCTTGGCATTCCTGCAACCTGAACAGGTATGGCAAACACACTCAGCGAATTAACGATTGTCATAATCGCAGAGAAAAGCAACTGGGGCATAACATTCGGTATAATCAGATACCATAATTCTTGGAACCTGTTTTTAACACCGTCAATAGCTCCTGCTTCAAACAGCGAGGGAGGAATGTTTCTTAAACCGGCCAAGTTAACCAAGAATCCGGTTCCCATACTCATCCATACCTGAATGACGATAACCACCCACATAATATATGCAGGATCCTTAGTCCACAGCACAGGTTCGGTCACCACTCCGAAATGGAACAGTAGCCAGTTGATATATCCGTAACGGTCACTGGAGAACAACATCATCCAAACAACCGACATCGCAATGGAGTTTGTAATGGACGGTGCATAGAAAGCTAATGCAAAAGCATTTCTAAATTTCAACTGATTGATTATCCAAGCAGCTAAAAATGTCATAACATAAGTCAAAGGACCTGTGATACCGGCAAACATAAATGTATTTTTCAATGCAATCAAAAATATGTCGTCATCAGTCAATAACATTCTATAGTTTGCAATACCCATCCATTGTGCCGGTTGTATCATATTAAAGTTGGTAAAACTTAAATACAACGATATAAGAACCGGAAGAACAATGAACATGAGCATTAAGATTAGGAACGGCGCTAAGAACAGAGTCGGAGTGCCATATTTCTTCCACCATAGTGTTGATGAATACTTGAATCTATCAAAGCCTTTCAGGCTTTTTCTTCTAACTTCAGAAGCGCTCTGCATTATTATTCACTTCCCTTCTGTTGCTTTTCAGCCGCAACCCTTGCTTCTTCTGCTGCAGGATCTACACCGTATTCCTCCTGCTTAACCCTCAATTCCTTATTAATTTGCTTAACAGCTTCTTCGAGGGCTTCTCTAGGGGTAACGTCTTCTAACACCACGTCTGTCCAAGCATTGTTCATATGTCTAGATGTAAAGTATCCGCCTAACACGATGGGTATCTCTTTATACCATTTCCATTGCTCTTCAATAACGGCGAGGTGATCACGATCCCAACCCATATTTGTGAAAGCTTCCAAGTTTGCTGAATTCCATTTTGCTTCTGCACCAATAATGGATTCGATTTCATGTCCAAAGTCAATTTGTACATCTTTTGTAGTCCACCATTTCAAGAATTCCCATGATTCTTCTTGTTTTGTGGATTGAGAAATGATAATACCGGTTGTGTCAACGATACCACCGATAGAACGGTCTATTGTTCCATCTGCCTTCAGTGTTCCGGGAACCGGAGCCACACCCCATTTACCTTTTAATTCCGGTGCTGCAGTTGATAACTGAACATAGAACGGGTAACTGGAAATTCCCATTGGCATTTGTCCCGATCTGATTTTAGTATAAAAACTTTCCTGTACAGCCGGCATACCATAAGTGGTATACAAGGATGTAAATTTCACAAAAGCATTGTAGGCTTGAGGAGTATCCAATCCGGATTTTGTACCTGCTTCATTGTAGTAAGATGCTCCGCTTTGGAACAAGAATGGTGTATAATCCGCACCAAATGCAAATTGCATGTTGTTTCTATATAGTTCCGGCAAAGTATCCAAACATAGTTCATCCCATGTATTTGGTACAACTAGATTCATATCTTGTACGATATCCGCCCTATAGAACATAAGTTTAAAGTTCATCGTTTCAGGAAGAGCGTATACACCGCCTCGGTATTGGAAAGGTACCATTAACTCAGGCAAGAATCTTTCTACAACTTCATCATAATCATCAAATTTTGTTAAATCAACAACTGCATCACGAATAGCAAATTCAACCGGTGATCCGGCAGAAACCGCCAATCCGACATCAGGTGCAGTTCCGGATGACATGGAAAGTAATAATACGTTAACTGCTCCGGCATTTAATTGGGATGCCGGTAGAACGTTCATACTGACGGCAATATTGGTTTTTTCGGTGAATTGTTCATCCACCATAGCTTTAATAGCTTCGGACCACTCACGTCCTCTGGCGATCCATACTTTGATGATTTCATAATCGCCTTCCATAACACCGCCTACATTATCATAATCCACCCGGAAAGAACGTAAGAAGTTTTCCCAAGTTACAATCATCTTTTCGATGAAATTTGTTTTCTCATTCACTAAATCTTCATTAGGATTAGCAATATAAAAGTAGTCCAAATTCAAAGGTTGTTGTTGCAGGCTTAAAATTACACTACTCATTGAGTTTTGTGCAACTGTAAGACCTTCAAGATTTCTTACCAGTTCATCAGGTTCATCTAAAATTCTATCTATATAATTTCGCGCCATGTTAAGGCTGTCAACAATAGTAGACTTTTTCGTTGAAATGCTTAACAGGAATGTGGCATGAGCTTGAAGATTGCTTCTTAACATCTGAAGATTTGGAACCAAGTCCGGAATTTTCTTTTCAAATTGGTAGTCATAGTTGACGTCCGGTTCAGCTCCTGCAATCAAGAATATTTTCTGTAAAATAACAGAGAGGAAAAATGAGTCATTGGTTAACTCTGCAATGATATCAGCAACGTCACCTAATTTAACTTTCATGGTTATGACGTGTTTTCCTTTTTCCAAATAGAATTTATACGGATCTCCGTCAAGATCACTAAGTGTTCTTAATTGCCATTCCTTATCATATTCGAATCGATACATATTCAATTCTTCAAAAGGTACTTCACCGTCTATCTTAATTTGTCTGTAGGAAGGGATACCATCATTCCAAATTTGAGCTACACGAAAAGCAATCTGATACAGTCCATCTTCTTCCACTTCGAATTCAAGTGAAATTTCTTGGTTTCCGTAACGCCATTGCCATCCGCCAATAGTGTTCATAAGAATGTGCTCCAAATCATAGGGTTCATTTGTCGGATCTTGACTACCCAACAAAACTAGTGTGGTATCAGATTTATTTATAACCTGATCTTCTGCTTGAAACTTTACTGTGGTTGTTGCATCCTTATATCCCTTAGCATTGTATTCTGCTTCAACATCTTTATAACTTGGTAATTTTTTAGGAGAAACGATACGGATCTTATCAAATGCAACCGGTTGGTCTGCATAGACAAATCGGAGTGTATGAGTTCCTGCTGAAAAGTAGAACATCAAAGGATCCGAATATGTACCGTTTACATCTTCCAGACGCAAAGAATTCCATTCATTTACTTCCACTTGAGCCGGTTTGACTTCGTCTCCTAAAGGATTAACTCTCGGTTCACCTTGATCGTTGAAATATCTTGGAAATTCCAAACCTTTCATTTCGGTAAAGGTTTCCACGCCATCGATTAATAAATCCCTAGAAACCGGTGACTTCGAGTCTACTAACGCATAATAATCCACCTCAATGTTGTATAAACCCGATGTTTCTACTTCAAAAGTCCACTCCATCCATTGTACATCTTTTTCCCAGATTAGGAACTTGCCCGTTCTGTCCCCGAGCTGATTCCATACGGGTACTTCGTTGTTCGGTATGCTTGCTTTGAAGTTTTCGTTTGCCGGAATCTCA
>CALCRE010000041.1 GCA_937894465.1 uncultured Clostridia bacterium | reverse complement strand
GAACCATATACTGTATGATGATGCCCCACAAAATGCAAGAAAAACGATCCGCCAATTAATTAATCAAACGGAAAATGAAACGAATCGTGATATACCGATATCCAAATGTATCTATCGATATTCAGATTTATTTCGTCCATATAGAACTGATTTCGAATTGTGTGTGGAAAATAAAGATTATATGGAATTACCGATAGAAATATTTAGGATGAAGGATTCCGGAATTACGATTTATGGTGAAGATATCATTAGTGTCATTGAAGCACCGTCAAAAGATGATGTGCTGACATTTCAAGTATTGTCTGAAAAATTTTCTAAGGGCTTAGAGGAAGAAGACCCCGAAATGTATGCTCAATATCTAAAGACATGCCAAAATCCGCCTATCCGCCTGATTGCTCAAATTGTCTTGACAAGAGCCATGCTTGATTATTATTTTGCAACTGGTAAAAGTTGTTCAAGTAAAGCAAAAATAGCCGATGTGATGTGCAATGATGTACCTGATTACCTTTTTCAAGAACTATTGAACCTATCCTATAAGTGGAGGTATTTTCCTGACGACTTAATCGAAGATGAGCAACAATTTATGAAGAATGAGTATAGAATTTGGTACGAAAAACGAAAAGATAAGCCTTGCGATTATGTACCGATCATGGTATAAGGATTGTATTACGGTTTAATGTTTTTCTAGGAGGAAAGTTATGAAGTCTATACCCAACGGTGTGTTTCCAACCATGATTACGCCATTTACCAAAGAGAACGAAGTGGATTATGAAAATATAAAGAGGATCGTTCAATGGTATGTGAAAAAGGGTTGTCAAGGCATTTTTGCCGTTTGTCAATCCAGTGAAATGTTTTTTCTAAGCTTGGATGAACGTATCAAAATTGCCACTATTGTAAAGGAAACTGCATGCTCGAATGTTTGTGTTGTGGCATCCGGTCACATAAGCAACTCCATCGAAGAACAAGCCTATGAAATGAATGCTATGGCCCAAACCGGTTGCGACGGTATCGTCCTTATAAGCAACCGCTTGGACTTACATAACGATGGGGATTCGATCTGGATCAAGAATGCTGAAAAGCTATTGGGAAAAATGAAGACGGATATACCCTTGGGTGTTTATGAGTGCCCACACCCCTATAAAAGAGTGTTAACACAAGACTTACTTAAGTGGATTATGGAAACCCAAAGATTTGTGTTTATCAAAGATACGTGCTGTAGTCCGGATGTTTTAAAACAGAGGTTGGATCTTCTTCGAGGAAGCAATGTGAAGCTATACAATGCAAACGGTCAGACTCTTTTGTATTCTTTATTTTTAGGTGCTGCAGGGTACTCCGGAGTTATGGCCAATTTCCATCCGGATCTTTATGTTTGGCTATGTAATCATATTAACCATCCATATGCTGAAAAACTGCAAAGGTTCTTAAGCTTGTTTGCATTTACCGAATCATTGCCTTATCCTTTAACCGCTAAGTATCATATGACTTTAGAAGGCATTCCTATGACCCTTCATTCGAGAACTACTGATATGAAAAGATTCAATGATTATGCAAAGTTCATCATTGATCAACAAATCATGTCGGAAAAGGAAATGGCAGATCGGTTAAAACAGCTAGGCTAGAGTGAAGCTTTCAAGGTTCATAATTGATATTGGCTTTCTTTGCTTGTGCATGTTGAAGCTTTCTTTCTATGTGATAGATTCGATTGCCTTTTTTGAACAAGGCACCGGTTTGTTTGAAGGTAAAAGAAACTTTCGCATGGATACATTGTTGCCTGATATGGAGAATCCAATTATAATCGCAAAGCCTTGCATTGGCTCCTGATTCTCCTCCTACAACCACCCCTTTTATATCAGCATTTAAATAGGGGGACAAATTGATGTCGGAAAGTAACGGTTCGCAAATAATCATTTTGTGTTTGATAGGGGCTTTTAGAAAAATGGGTAAACGGTAATCGGCACGATCTTGATTTTCAACGGTGCAACAAATAATGACATTGTCATATCCATCACTCCAATCCGGTGGTATACATTGTTCAAAACGATGGATTCTTTTTGTAATAAAGAGGAATTTTAAATCACTGCGTTCTTTCATCATTTGCCAGGCATCTGTTCTCCATGGATCGGCATCCTCTAGAAAAAAGTCCGATGTAAAGCAAGTATATACAATATCTTCATCATCGGACTGTATTACATATTCACCTTTACGGTTTCTCTTTATGGGCAATCCAAAGTTCTTTGTTTTGGTAACAATAGAACTATCCTTGCCGTAAGCGGCATCTGTTCTATATACATAACAATTCATACAACCAACACTGATCTTTTTACAACCGTGCCATGGGTTCCAAAGGCACATAACTAAAGGATCTCGTCGTAGAAAACGCTTTTGAAATTGTTTTCATTCATGATGCGAACAGCCGTCTCCACTTTCTCCGCGTAATTGGGTTGATAGTTATGATACTTCGGATAGAAATATTGCTCATGAAGACCAAACCCGATATATTCTTTATCTATATCCTCATTTAGGTATTTTACAATTTGCTCCAGTGTGCATCGATCCAAGGCAAACTTACAAGTGGCTTTGAATTTCATGCCGATATTTTCATCCATAAAATATTTCTTAGTACCGTCTTGTCTTTGAAATTCTTCATTGCTTATATGGTTGTACCCTTTCAAGCGTAATGTATCCACATCGGAATATTTGTGATGATAAACCCATGAAGAGGGCTCGGTACGATTTTGCATAAGTCTTTCAATATGAGCTTTTGATATGGAAGATAGGTCAGCGTTCTCCGGTAGAACGTCGCCGTGTGTTCCAACCATGGATTGAACACCAAGATATTCTAGTGCTTTACAACCACCAAGGCTAACACAATTCCAGTGGGGAACCATATGGGAATAGCAAAAAGAATCTTCCCCTGCAAAACGAATGATCTCATCACGTACACGAGAGAATACAAATATCATTTCATCATAAGTGATATTAATGAACGGAATATCCGGAAACTCTGCCTTGGCATGAAATGCAAGCTTTAGCCAATGAGCATTCTCTTTCCATTCCGACTTATAACAATCCGGCATTTCTTTTAAGGAAAAGGCACCGGCTTCTCCTAGAGGGTCGCTTTTCGGATGTGTTTGATAAAAGATGTTCATTTGCACTTTCATTCCATATTTTTGATGCATTTGTTTAAAAAGCTTTAGATAAGGGTGATCAAATAGGGAGGTGGGGCGTTCTTTGGCCAAGTCCCGCAAGAACCAGATGTTGTCATCCACGAAAAAATAGTAGGTTTTCATATCATAATCCTTTCAATATCTCCTGACTAAAACAAGGTGGAATATATGTACAATTATATCACAAATATTTTTGGTAATTAAAAATGGTTGTAGTATACTGTGAATAAATGTAGAGAGGAAATCAGCTATGACAAAGAAGGCAAAAACCAATTGCGAATCTTGTTATCATTATCTGTTTGATGATGATTACGGAACTTATGTATGCCAAATCGATTTGGATGAAGATGAAATGGAAAAGTTTATGACGGATTCATTTCGTCATTGTCCATATTACCAATTTAATGATGAATATATCGTGGTCAGGAAGCAGAATTGATCTGAATTCTGTTTTAATATATGAAAGGAATTTCACCATGACAAAAAAGTACACTTTACAATGCAGTCAACCGACATACAGTGATTTGGGTGAGGAACAGAATTTACTTCCCTTATTCCATGAAAACGAAGAACAAACCAAGAATGTGTGGGAGCGAAAACGAGAGACTTTAACAAAACGATGGGAAAAGGTCATCGGCAAACCGTCATTTACATATGACCCAAAGGATATTGAAATACTTGAGAAGTTTGAGCAACCGGATTACTTCGGTACTTTATGCAAACAATCCACCGGACCTTTCAACAAACAACTGGTTTTGATTATGGAGCCCAAAAAGCCGGCTGCTAATCCTAGACCGGGAGCCATTGTTCCTTTTTACCATCCGGATACCATGTCAGGCTTTGATCTTAACAATAAAAAAGTCATTGAAGATGCAAAGGCTGTTCAGTTTGGGCTTCATTTGGTAAGGCAAGGTTATGTGGCTGTTTGCACAGAAGCATTTCCTTTTAACACAGTTCCCGAACCTGCTGAAAACAAGGGGTTTACTTGGTGGCGTGCTGCTTCGGAAAAGTTACTATTGGATAATCCTCAATGGACCGGAATCGGCAAACTGATTTGGGATACAAGTCGTGGCGTTGATCTTTTATTAAGATTAGAAAATATTGATCCGAATAGAATTGTTATCATAGGTCACTCATTAGGCGGTAAGATGGCTTTTTGCACAGCTGCTTTTGATGAGAGAATCACAGCAGTGGTGGCATCGGATTTTGGAATCGGATGGGATTTTACCAACTGGGATGATATTTGGTACTTCGGAAAACAAATACACGATGAAGATTTTCGTCTGCAGAACCATCAATTGCTGGCCATGATTGCACCAAGACCCTTTTTGTTGATCGCAGGGTTATATGATAAGCCGGAAAGCTGGCAATACATCAATGAAGCCAAAAAAGTCTATAAGATTTATCAAAAGGAAGATCATGTCGGCATGGTTGATCATGCTACAGGACACCGGCCGACCATGGATGCAATGGGCATTGCTTATCGTTGGCTTGCTGAGCAATTTGATTTTCCGTTCAAAGAGTGGAAAGACTAAAAAGGAAACCTTTTTTATATCTATTTTAGAAATTGATTCCTTGACTGATATCCTTTATGATTGAATTAAACGTAATCTGAAAGGAGAGGTGATTTTTTTGAAAAGTTATTTGAAGGTGATGAACCGTTAGCAGGAATAGGTAAGAAAAAACCATTGAGTCATATCATTGATTTCTTCTTTTCTACTCTTGTTCTAAAAAGTTATATAAATGTTGCTTATGTATCACATACTTTTTTAGGAGGAGTCAATGATAGAACTTGGTGATTACGGATTTATTCCGACGTTAGACACATTTACTGATGATGTGATTGTTGCACGCGTTACAGCAGTCCACAAAGAACGATACGAATTAATATGCCAATACGGACTTGTTTTTGGAAGACTCAAGTCCGGTATCTATTACAACGATCAATATGAAGCTGTTTGGCCTACCACAGGAGACTTTGTTACCATTCAATACAATGGATCAGGAGACAGCATCATTACAAAAACTCTGGAAAGAAAATCTTTTTTCTCCCGCTTGGATCCGATTCCAGGAAAAGGCATGCAAGCTGTTGCCGCCAATTTTGATTATGTATTTATTTTAACATCATTAAACCAAGATTTTAATATGAAACGGTTAGAGCGTTATCTGACACTTTCATGGCAAAGTGGAGGTGTGCCTGTCGTCATTCTTACGAAAGCCGATTTAGAGGATGATCATTCCGAATACGTGAAAGCTATTGAGAAGAATGTGAAAAATGTTGGTGTCTATGCCGTCAGTGCCAAAACCGGATACGGTTTAGATGAACTTTCGGATTATATAAAACCTCGAAAAACCATTGTATTTTTAGGATCCTCCGGGGTGGGGAAATCCAGTTTGCTCAATGCCTTGGCAAAAGAAGAAATCATGAAAGTCAATGAAATCCGAGAAGATGATGCGAGAGGAAGGCATACCACCACACATCGACAATTGATTATGTTGCCTAATGGATCAATGATTATCGACACACCGGGTATGCGGGAAATAGGGATGTTTGATGTATCGAAGGGATTAGGGGAAGCTTTTTTAGATGTGGAAGACTTTTTCGGAATGTGTAAATTCAAAGATTGCAAACATGGAAACGAACCAGGTTGTGCTATAAAAAAAGCCTTGCAAAACGGTGAGCTTTCACAGGAGCGATGGGATAGTTATCTCCAATTGAAAAAAGAAGCAAGATTTTCAGATGACAAAGCAAACTATATGCGTGAGAAACAGCAATGGCACAAATCCATTGCAAAAACCAATAAAAACAATGAGAAGAAAAAAGAATTCTATTAGATTGAATGGGGGTTGAACTAAGATGGGGACATTTCCTTATTGAATATATTATTATACCTTCCCCTGGAATTCCCACGCACTAGAGCTTTTGGAGCTTTTAAGCTTTTTATGTATTCGGGATTCTTGTATCTAGCGGTATCTAATAGATTATTATAAAAAAAAGCAACTAACCCTTGCTTGTATTTTCCATGACAGCAAG
>CALCRE010000040.1 GCA_937894465.1 uncultured Clostridia bacterium | reverse complement strand
TGTTAAGACCACCGATCTGATCAATGACAGAAAGAATATAGCTTTGTATTTTTTGAGGATCCTTTACGGTAATTTCGTCATGAAGACCTTCAACTGTATTGCCGTTTCGCATATACGCAAACTGTGCAAGTCTTGGATCCCCAAGTCGCTTGAATCCGGTCAGTGCGGTATCTTTTGCAAATGTATATCCGGTGGATGCCGTACCCCCCGAGTCACCGATTTGCATGGTGTAATAACCTGCCATAATCAGAGGAAGCTGAGAAGTGAACATATTTACGAACTTCGGGTTTTTATACAAGTCCACTCCGGGATAGGTTTCATAACCTTTTAAAAGCTCCGCTACGCCTAGAATTTCTGTCAACCACAAAGAATTGTAACTTGGGGAGGCTTCATTCCCCATGCCGTCACGGTCTACTATGTTTACAAGCTTTTGCAGTAAATTCACATTCCCTGCCGGACGCGGTGCTTCATTTGGAATGGGTTTCATAATCCAATCCAACCACTCACCGGTCTCCGGCATACAATCGAGTGCAACGGCAGCAGTCGCAACAGACAACTGGGTCATACCGAAATTGCCTGCAATTCTTCCGTCTTTTGAAGCATTGAATATTTCGTACAAAATTCCTTCCTCGACATTCTTTCGAATCGCCATTGCAGAATCTTTTGGATTCTCCTGCCCGTACAGTTCCGACTTAGCACTGAGGTATTCAATAACTTCAGGATCTCCATAGATCGGGAAAAACGCATCATATGCCCTGGCCAAGGTCTGTGCAAAGCCGTTTTCCCACACAATGTCCAAAACTTTACCTTTGTAGCCGTCTCCCCGGAATGTACGCCATTGATACCAGTTAAAATCCGGATAAAAATCCGCAATACGATCTAACAAGATTGCCCCTGCACGCCCATATTTCGCCTCCCCTGTGTATACATAAGCATACGAGAGGGATCTGACGGCTCCATCGATCAATCCGCCGTGCCACAAGCCTTCGTGTAAATAATAGGCGATGTAATTATGGCGTTCCACCACCCCGTTAGGATAAGTGTTACCGGGAAAATAGCCGAAGCCGTCATCAACACCCCAGTCAGCTCCTTTATCGGGATAGAGGATATTGACCAAATACCCGGATTCGCCTTTTGCGATTAACTCATTGTTCTTTTGCCTGGCAAGCTCAATGTTGAACACACCCTGTTCGTCCAAACCCAATTTGTAAAAGCTGCCGAAATCATTGGAGGGGAAACGGTTTTTGCATTCCGGGCATGTGATTTTCCACGGGTCGTTCAGAGCATCGATTTCCCAGGAATACAACCCATATTTTGCAGCTATATTCGTTTTGCAATAGCGACAGTTAAATCGTTCCGGATCCAGTGATGCGCCGACAAAGTAATATCTAGGAAGACCTTCTGCAACCACCATGTCATAGATCTGATCGATATTTTCGACATACAGATCTGCTTCATCCGTGTATCTCTTACACTCGGCTGCCGCCCAGGAATATTTCGCTATATTCTCCCGTGCATTTTCACGCTCCTCCATTGTCCAGATGGTGGGTCGGGTTTTACTTGATGCTGTTACCTCAACCGTCACCTGATTTGTATTTAATGTTTTGCCTTTAAATTGTACCTTAGCCTCGATTGTGGCCACTCCTGCCTTAATACCGGTTATTATTCCTTCCTCTGAAATGGCAATGACATCTTCAGGCTCTGCCGAAACAACGGTATACTCAACAAGGGATGAAGGGACTAAAATTTGGTTTCCACTTGCCATAGAAGCAATTTGCGTCAAAGTGCCCTTCCCACGAACATAGATATACTCCGGTGCTTGGAGCGTTACCGCTAAAAGCTCGGAGCTGTCCGTTACATATACGGTTTGCGTAGCAGATATGGTGATATTGTTGAAAGTGACATTTGCAGTAATTTGAGCAGTTCCTTCGGAGTGCGCATGGATGATTCCGTCGGAACTAACACTTGCTACAAGTTCATTGGATGTGGTATATGTGACGGCACATGCTGTGGTACTCACTGCATTTCCATCTGTTAGAAAAGCTTTCAGGTTTGTTGCGGTTTGTGATCCGTACTCCAAATTCGGGTTATCTATATGAAATACAACCGAATCAAGTTTGATCACACCCTCAAGATGCAAAGCGATGGGGTAAACATATCCGTTATTTTCCTTTGCTTGAAATACCAAATAATATTCACCGGTCTTTTCGATGAACACATCATTCAGCTTGGAGTAATTATAGTCAATAGCCGGATATACATGGTGTTGTACTTGTCCTAATGAATACTCTGGTAAAAGACTTTCTTGTATATTTGATACGGAAGCGGGTATCAAATACATTTCGGAGTTTTTACCGGACCAGTAACCGCCATGCTCTAAAGTTGCTATATAGCGACCGGCATCCGGTACATTGATTTTCAACGCCACCCATCTTCCTGCAGTTGTAAGCTTAAATTGAATTCCGTATGCATACTTTACCAGATCCCCGGAAGCCAACGTCCAGCCCGGGCTCTGTGTGCCATAAGCCCACATCCCTCCGGTCATGTTATAGGTTGTTTGCTCAGGTGCCGATGCACTTAATGTAAAGTTATAAAGAAGGTCAGTTCCTGATAACTCGCCCACTGTGATGGATATGGAGCTGTTTAGTGTTACTCCGTTTAAAGTAACGGACACTAGGATGTCACATGATCCGACACCGGTGCCTGTAATCACTCCGTTATCGTCTACAACAGCGACATCATGGTTACTGCTTTCATATGTGATTGTTGCATCCGGCAAATCTATCTTCGGATAGAAACTGGTCTCTCCGCTTACAATGATGTTTGCTTGACTGCCTATTTTCAATGCATCTTTACTCAAACCAAGTGATATGAAAATAAGCTCTTCCAAAGCCCCTTCCGGAACGATCCGTATAGATTTTTCCGCAGTTTTCGTCACACCGTAATATGTTACAGATACACTGATCATAGCATCACCCGGGCTTTTTGCGGTAATAAAGCCGGTATCCGGATGAACCTGTACAATTTCCGGATTGCTACAGGTATATGCTATTTGCAAATCGGTTAAGGATTCATTTCCTCTGTCAGAAACCACCGAAAGTGTTACATCGCATGTTTCTCCCACACGCAAAATATCCCTAAGTGTATCAATTGTGACGGATTGCAGAACCGGATTGGTCACTATGATTGTTTTTGTGTCGGATTTTGTAACTCCGCCGATACAAACATTAACGGAAATATCAGTTGTACCTTCGCTTATCGCAAGTACATTTCCGCTTGCCGGATCAAAACTTGCAACCTCCGGATGACTGTTGGAATACTCCACTGTAGCTTGCGATAAATCAACTTTTTTGTTGTTTTCCTTGATGGCATCAACAGAAAAGGTAGCCTCTTGCCCAAGTATTAATGTATCCTTACTAAGATGAATGGTGACTGAAGCCAAATCAACACCGTCAAGGATCAATTCATTTGCAAACATGTAATAACTCCAAGCTTTCGGGTTACGTTGCCCTGTGCCTCGGAAAATCAGTTTGTAAGCACCGGCTTCCGGAATGGATATGTTCGGAAGACTGTAAGGGACATCAAAGACATCCACAGGTGCGTAGCAGTCCAATTCGCCTAGCTTGTATTCATCGGTGAGCACAGATAAAGGATCATCCCCCACCTCGGCAAAAAGAGATGCGGGAGCAAAATATACTTGCGTTATTCCGGTGCTTGTATATTGATGGCAAAGAAGTGTTGCTTGATAATCTCCCGGGGTATCCACATTCAAATCAATGGCAACCCAACTGTTTGTCGTCGGGAGCGAAAAATGAAACCCCATTGTGTTGTGATTAATATTGACGTTCCCCTTCGCCGCAGACGCGGGGACGTTGCCTTTTGTGCCAAAGTCATAATCAACCATGACACCTGATAGCGGAGTTGATGCAAAAACAAAGCTTGATGATAATAAGCTTGTGATGATGCAAAGATTCAATAACAACGCTATTCCTCTTTTGAAACCTTTCCTTATCGTATTTTTCATACTGTTTAGAACCCCCTAACATATGTTGATTCCATTCTAATATGAAACAATATTATGAATAAGTATTAAGATTTGAATTATCCGGCAATTCATTCCTATCTTCATCCTTCATGAGTTTTTTGAACTATTTGGCAATTGGTTTGGAAATCATTGAGATATGTGACGGAATTTAATATAATTTAGGTAGGTGTAGGTTTTATGGAAGGAGTGAAATGAAATGTCTTTACCTTTTAACCCTATATATACACCATCGGCAAGGAACTTCACCGCAAAGGTTGTTCATGGCTTTAAGAACGATATCAGCAAGTTCCGCACATCCATAGATAAGTCTACCGGGGTGGACGCCATTCACAAGCACGACTTCATTCAGATGTGGTATGTTATGAACGGAACATATCGGCATGTTTTTGAAGATCGTGAGTTTATACTAGGAAAAGGCTCATTGTTGGTTGTCCCGCCTTTTAGCGCTCATTATATCGAAACCGGTAAGTCAAACGACTCGGAACTGTATCGCTGTGAATTCTCCGAAGACTTTATTAATGACACTCATGACGACGAGCAACATGAATCCTTGTTTAATCTTACATATATAGAACCTTTATTAATCAAAGCAAACCTCATGGAACCGTATCACTACTTCTCAGGTAACCCGGCTAATAAAATAGAAACTGTGTTTCAAGAATTGTGCAACGAATACTATAAACAAGACTTGTTTTCTTCCATGTTCATCCGGGCTAATATTATAAAGCTTTTTGCATTGATTTTAGAAGAATACCAAGAGAACTACACATTAGAACGCGATACAATGTTTGCAGAATATCGCTCATCAATTCAGAACTCCCTGGACTTTATTCATGCTAATTACACAGAAAAAATCTATTTGGAGGATGTAGCAAAAATAGCGTTGATGTCCGTCCGATCCTTCTCCCATATATTTAAACAAATCACCGGTAAAACATTTACCGAGTATCTCCTGTATTTGCGTGTTTTACGAGCACGTGAACTGCTTGCCACAACCGATCGGATTCAGTATGATATAAGTAAGGAATGCGGCTTTACCGACACATCCTACTTCCACAGAACCTTTAAGAAACTTACGGGATGCATCCCCGGCCAATACCGTGATATGCATTACCATGAGGATGTAATAAACTAGCCCTACATCTTATTTTGAACTCGTGGGCTTTTCTGGAATTGACATACCATTCAAGCTTTCCATGTGGCATTATATCCTACGATCCCGTCAAATAAAACAAGAAATGTATATAGTTCTAATCATCACACTGGTCATCGATAATAGACTGTATTATTTGTCCGATATTGCTCGTAATGGTTCCTTTACACAAAGTGATGTCATTATTTATTTTTTTCTCCTGTTCAATTGCTATAAGAACGTTATGGGCTAATTCACCAATAGCACTGTTTTTTTCGGACGCATTCCGGACTTAATGCGAAAAATGCTTTCTATGTACCTCTTTCGATTTGATCCGGTACCAACCCAATTGTTTTGTATAATTTCTTCTTCATTAGGCCTTATAACTTCCTCAACAGAATTTTCATAATGCAGCAACAAAAACAATTCGAAACTTGGATTGGTAATTCCTAATATATTCCTTTTTAAGCCGTTTTCTATCACTTGCTCATAATTTATTAGTTCTCTCTCAAATTTATCTGCATCGAAAACAACAATCATTTTATCAAACTTTACATCAAAAGTAATTGTTCCACCCTTTTTTAACTCATCAGCAAACTTGATTAACTTCATTGGGTCAGATAAATTTTCATGCTCCTCTGTCTTCTCAAGATACACTATGTCAATTTTCGAATGGATTGATAATTCTTTTCTAATATCAATTAGT
The DNA here is from genome assembly GCA_937894465.1 of uncultured Clostridia bacterium. Lineage (GTDB taxonomy): Bacteria > Bacillota > Clostridia > JAAYHZ01 > JAAYHZ01 > JAAYHZ01. The sequence continues at coordinate 935 of CALCRE010000040.1, read as the reverse complement.
TTTTCAAAATACCATTTTTCTGTGTTTTTACCTTCACAAATGAAATAATAATGTCTGTATGGTTCAATCTGTGCATCGTCCTTAGTTGAACGGCTATTCCAATTACTATAAGTTCGTATTGGTGGCATCTTAGGTTCCTCCTCATTTAACCTGCAATATACTCGTTTTTACTCCGGTCATTACAGTTTTTTCATATATGTTAAATTTATTAAGAGCCAGTGGTTATTGATTCTCATCCTCCGTAAACTTAAACGATGTGAACACAGGAATTGCACCATATCTACCTTCCAGATACGCTTTACTCAACTTTTTATCATATCGCTCTTTGAATTTATCTAAAGAATAAATATTACTATTATTATACTTATCACGTTCGACAAACCAGATTTCATCTCTACGGAATAATTCTTGATCCATGATTGATGATTCATGTGTTGTAAAAATTAATTGTATCTTTTGTTCCGGATGCATCGTATTAAATAGTTCAATAAACCTGGATGTTAATTTCGGGTGTAAACTTCTTTCCATTTCATCGATAACATATACCTTGTCTTCGGACTCGTTTAATAGGATATCAATCAATTCAAATAGACGTCTTGTTCCATCGGACTCTTCCTTAAACTTAAAGTCATAGTACGAACTTCCATGTTTGAGTTCCAATGTTGTTATCTTAAGTTCACCATTATCTAAACTTTCAATATTGAAATAACTAGAGTTAGACCTCATTGAGACTTTAAATTTACCAGCTCCCTCCTCTTCCAGTTTTATTTTCAAATCCTCCATAAAATCATTAAATATTACCTCGGGAAGCTCTTTTTTTAACTCGTCTATAGAAATTTCCACTATGTTAACTTCACTAATTCCAGTGTCGAATGTCTTGATTGCACATTTCGGCTCAGCGGTGCAACAATTTCGTCTAGAGCGGTGTGAGCAAA
>CALCRE010000039.1 GCA_937894465.1 uncultured Clostridia bacterium | reverse complement strand
ACGCTTGAAAACGCCGATTTGCTCTATATTTCACGCTCGCTCTTCAAAACTGTTTGAACTTTTGCTCTGAGGAGTAAATAACTTTTGTGTAAATTTAGCTTGCCATATAATAATTACAAGTGTGTATAATAATAACATCTGGTTTTCTGTTGTTCTGAGAAAAAATGATAACATAAGCATGTCCTGATTTATTCTTTTTTTGGCCGTTGCTTATATCACCTCTTTTACTTTGAATTTGCTCACTCAAATGAACCTTATCATGGGAGGAATTCTATATTTGAAAACAAAGTACCCCGGTTATGTTTTAAAACAAACGCAATTGAAAAAACTCCGGCTTAAAACCGTTGGTATGACTTGCTTACGAGATTTCTTCAAACAAAAAACTTGTTTTTTGTTTGTTGTTAAAGGACAATAATATATATCGCAATAAAAAGTACGGGTTGACCATGATTTTTTTGTTGTCAGTCAATTCATCATTTCTGTAATACATGTCTTGCATTAGCTTAAACAACATATCGAAATCATGAATTCCGGTGATGTTATTTTCCTTCACAAATTCGTTCCGAATAAAAATGGATAATGCCGAAACTTTAGTCATTCCGGCATACAAAGCATAAATCTTCCCATCTCGCATGCACATTTCTTTAATTTCCGGATACCTTTCGAAATTTAAAATCGTTTACGGACAAAATTGTGATAAATACGGCGATATATCCATATACAGCCCTTCGTTAACGTATGGATCTCCCCAATATTGGCATCGCTTATTTCCCGTTGTACTTTCTTTACGAATTTTTGTAGGAAATATCAGGTCAGCCGGCGATCCTGAATTGATGTAAGTTGTGTATTGATTGTATATTTCCTGATCTTCATCAAGCGGTATGAATTCCAACGGATATCCTAATTCTCTTTAGCACAATTGTAATAAAATGGTAATATTAAATATCATATTATCAGCGTTACTGTATGGCATTCCCCAGTAGTTTGTACGATAGGCGTATAAGATCCCAAGGGTTCCTCATTGAATTTAACGACTTCTTCCTTCCTTATTTCTATTGTCGTAACCTCCTTGTTTGTGATACGACCTCTCTGATAATTATTATTCCGGCTTGTGCAGGAGGTAATAAAATAAACTGGAATTACTAATGTGATCAGCATAGCTCTTTTAAATATACTCACTTCACAAAAAAATGAGTACATTTTTCTGTAGTAATCTTATATAGCGACATAATTTCCTCCATTGACATATCCTTAGGAGTGCACCTTAGGAGCAACCGATATCGGAAAAAGAAACGGTTGACAACTATGAGTTATTCTACATACATGATTCTTTTATGTACAAGCTCTGTACAGTATTCCAACCATCCATCATTTCTCGCTATTTCTGTTAATTCCGCTTTCATAATATCCGCTGACAATGAGCCGTATGGATTTGTAATCAATTCTTGTAGGCTATCCTTGATATATTTTATGCTTTTTACTCGAAAGTACTCTATTTCCAATTCCCAGAGTAATTCATAATTTATATGCTGCGAATCGATTTTTTTATATAACGGAGGGTATACTGCTTTATAAGTCATTTCTTTATAGGCCTTGCTGACATCAAAACTTTTATTTCCGTACAAGAACACCTTGTCCGTAAAGTTTGCAATAAGGTTGCAAAAAGCATAAATCGTGTTGTATTTCCAGGGGATAGTAGTACCGTCTTCCGAATATCGGTAATGCCTCAATTCTTTCATTACCGATCCAAAAGTTAAAATGTCACTCACATCTTCATCGGTCATCATCCATTGCATAAAATACAATGCTTTCTCGGGCTGGGTACATGTATACGGAACGATGATCCGCTGGATTGAATCTGGAGCGGTTATTACAGGTTTTTGATCATTTAAAAGAAACATCGTATAAAAATTAAAAAAGTTTTCTTCATCACCTCCAAAATTTCTCGACATCGCTTTTGTAACACGTAATGGATCGTCGGTGATATACATATCTTGACCGTTTTGAACATTCAATAATCTAAGTCGAGTATTGGTTTCGCTAATAATATATGTGTTTTCGAAAAAACCGCGGAACATCTCAAAAAAGTTATCCAAAACATCCGTATCTTCGATGGGATATAATATGCAGTTCTCATCTTCCTGCTTTAACAATATGTCATGTTCGTTATACAAAGGATAGTATCCGGATTGGTGTATTATATACCGTAATAAATAGTACGGGTGGACCATGATTTTTTTGTTGTCAGTCAATTCTTCATTTCTGTAATACATGTCTTGCATTAGCTTAAACAACATATCGAAATCATGAAATCCGGTGATGTTATTTTCCTCCACCAATTCGTTCCGAATAAAGATGGATAATGCTGAAATTTTTGGCATCCCGGCATACAAAGCATAAATCTTCCCATCGCGCATACACATTTCTTTTATTTCCGGATATCTTTCGAAATTTAAAATCGCTTCTGGACAAAATTGTGCTAAATTCGGCGATATATCCATATACAGCCCTTCGTTAACATATTGATCTCCCCAATATTGACATCGTTTTTCTCCTCCTACATTAACTTTCACAGGAAAGATCAGATCCGCCGGCGACCCTGAATTGATGTAAGTTGCGTATTGATTGTATATTTCTTTATCTTCATTAAGCTGTATGAACTCCAACGGATATCCCAACTCTTTTTCGCACAATTGAGATAAAACGAGAAAATTAAGTATCATACCATCAGCGTTACTATGTTGTACTCCCCAGTTTTGCATCTGACCGGCATATAGGATCTTTAAAGGTTCTTCACTGAATTTAACTATTTCGTCTTTCTTAATTTCTATGGTCGTGACCTCTTTGCTTTCGATATGATCTCTCTGATAATCCCTATTCTTATTTGTACATGAAGTTATAAAACAAACCATAATTACTAATATGATCAGCATTGCTCTTTTAAATATCGACATAATTTCCTCCATTAACATATGTTATGTTATCAAAATGCAAAGACATATGGAGTGAATGATTCATCCATATGTCTGCGACCGAAACTCCGAAGTTGTTCTTTACAACGATTAATCAGTAGGTGCAAACTACTGTGCATAAATAGTTATCACACCCGCAATAATGATAACCCGTGTAATAATTAGCATAGCACATGGAATTGTAGCATTGAAAATGGTGCGTTGCTATGTTGCGTGTGCCAATACCACAGCTAGTGCAGGGAAATGTTCCTATTGAGTCTCCTTGACATTCTTCTCTGCCTCCGGAACCACAATAACTGCATGTCATGGAAGCTAAGACACTTGTTCCACTAAGTACAATCAGGCATACCAATATGATCGCAATGATTTTTTTCATCTTCTTTCACCTCCCTCCTATAAAAACCAACCATCCAATCAAACTGAATTGATTGGCGCCATTAAAGCCACATCTATAGATCATTCATCTTTGGTGACGATAAATATTGATTTTTCATTTGAATATCATTCGTTATAAATTTAACTTTTTCAACAGGAAGGCACAATGCGCATAAGCAATGATTCTTAATCCGAATGGGAAGAGTGTAATGATTCATACTTATTGATTTATTCTGATTCATATATTATGTACCCTTATCAATTATTTTCAAAACCGCTTGTTATACTCGAATAGGTGCTACACTGAGATGCTTTTTATATATGTTCTTAATAAGTTTTTCCTAATATTGTAACTTTATAGTCATTATACACATTCCGCATTTCATTGTCAACATATTATGTCAATTGGATAGAGCAATCTCATATAAGGGCATAGAAGACATAAATTGGTGAAATGAACCAACAGCAGCAGCGAAAAATGACAAAGATCGGAACTGGTGGCAATAACAAACGATATTTGTAACAGTAATTAAGTCATAGGTGTAATAAAGCACAACAGAGCCGTTCTTGATCTGCTTTCAAAAATCAAGTTACGTTACTTAAAAATATATCATGTAATCTGTTAGCCGTTGCCCGGAACGACTTCAAAAAGTAGCCTGCATACAGCGTTCGAATTATTACGGTAGTATATTTACTTTGCCCTCACAGACATATCTTGAACATCACTATCAAGTTTTAAGAGGTTGTACACGTTTTTCCGCATTAAGCCAATGTTTTCTGTTGCATGTCCTTTTCTCGCCGTACACCG
>CALCRE010000038.1 GCA_937894465.1 uncultured Clostridia bacterium | reverse complement strand
ATAATTGCAGCATGTCTTCAAAAACCATGTTCTCATACAACCAGTTTGTCATGTCAGCACAGTTTTGTGCTGTTTCTGCGTGTCCTGCTTTCGAGAAGAAAACGGTAAAGATCACTTCGATGAGTACAAACATCATTGGAATTGCTTTCTTTTCGTTCTCCGTCAAAGGGGACTTTTGTTCATATCCGGTCAGAACACCGGAAAAGAGTTCACGCCAAAGCCGAAGACGGTTTTCGTTGCGATAATTGCCTACAAGCATGCTAGCTCCCAAATAACAGATGTCCAGCAACCGAACATTTATTTGACTGATATCAAAATCAAGATAACCGGAGAATTTTCCTTCATTAAATAGCAGATTTCCCAAATGCATATCACGATGAATCAACTGCCTTGGTAATGCTTTATAAATTTCATAAAAGTCAAAGCATGCATCCATAATACCATCTAGAAAATTGATATGCTTTTGCTCTACCTCCGGTGTAATCCAATCAGTGAGTTCTTTCATGTAGTCAGAATCATACACTTCAGCCTTTAAAGTGATATGCTGCAATGCCAAATGCAAATCAGCAACAATTCCACCGAGCAGTTGTCCGTTTTCAGAACAATTGCCTTTATATGGGTCCAAATGTTCCCCTTTCATTTTTCTCATTAAACAATAACAATCATCGCCATCGGACACATAGGTCTCTCCGGTCATTGTTTTCATATATTCCACTACGGGGGTATTCTTTTTGAGTAGCTTTTCACAAAGCTCAATACTTTTTGCAATCCCTGCTTTATTATCACTTTTTTTAAGGACATATTCGTTATTGATATCCCAAGCATTATGATAGATCTGCTTTATGTTACACTGATCATCAAATACAAATTCAGATATGATAGTTTGTAAAACTCGCTTCAAGTCTTATTCCCCCTACCTATACTTTTTTATGTATCCACATAATGTTGCGCTTGTGCATGCCAAAGAGAGGCATAAAGCCCGGTGGATTCAGCAAGCAGTGCGTCGTGGTTACCTCGTTGCACGAGTTCTCCGTTGTTAAAAACGGCAATATCATGACAGAATCTACAGGATGATAATCGATGTGATATAAATACTGCTGTTTTAGAGCCAATGGTCTTGTCAAAGGCAGAATAAACCTCAAACTCTGCAATGGGATCAAGAGCAGCTGTGGGTTCATCTAAAACAATAATTGCCGCATCTTTATACAAAGCGCGTGCTAATGCTATTTTCTGTGCTTCACCACCGGATATTTGAACTCCTTCTTTATCAAAATCCTTGTAAAGTATGGTATCCAATCCCGAAGGAAACTTTTCCAATCGCTCGCCGAATCCTGCTTCTTTTAAATAGTGCACCGCTTTGTTTTGATCCCGTGTATCGGAGACAGCAACATTAGAGCCGATGGTCAATGGGAAAAGCTTAAAATCCTGAAATACGACGGAGAACAATCGGTGATATTCCTGTATGTCATATTCTTGTATATTCACTCCATTTAACAATATTTCACCTTCCGTAGGATCATACAGACGGCACAGTAACTTGATCATGGTGGTTTTTCCGCTTCCGTTAGGGCCGACCACTGCCAACCTTTTGTTTGTATGCATGGTCATGTTCAGGTTTTTCAAAGCATCGGTCCTTGTGCCGGGATATCGGAAGCTGACATTGCGAAACTCAAAAACATACTTTGTTTCATCCGGCAAGAGTTTGCTTCCTTTGGATAGACAATCCGGCAAGTTTAAAAAATCCAGCAAGGGCTTAATATATATAGCATTATTGTAAGCACGCCCAAAATCATTGAACAAGACTGTCAATGCCGTAACCAGTGCAGTTACCGCTCCGACGTATTGAACGACATTTCCTACAGGATACATGCCCGCAATTGCTCGAAGCCCGATCAACAAATAGACCGCTCCGCCCACAACAGCCATACCCGCACCTAGAAAACCGCCCAGACGGCCTTCAAAGAAGAAAAACCGCAACCAGCTTTTAATATTAAAGCTATATGAAAAAACATGTTCCAACATGTCCCCTTGATGATACAGGCGGATGTCTTTTGCTGCTTTATCAGCTTTTAAATATTCGCTGTAATACGTAGCGGCTGTGTTGGACTTTGCGTTTTCTATGAATAAATCATCTAACATTTTCTTTTCTTTGCGTCTGAAACATGCGTTCAACAAGAACATAACAGCAATTAACAATACCAAAAGCAGCACGGCATAATGGGTGGTGACAAAGGTGCTCTCATAAACAGAATTGCTTTGAAACATTCCGGTCAACAAAACTCCCGCAAAAATCAATGAAAGCAGGTTAGCGGATACCGATTGGGATAATTGGTACAGATTAATCAATCCTAATCCGTTTCCAAGGGCTTTGGTGTCCATGACCGCTAAACTCTCGGAAATCTCACTGTTTTCTGTATAAGGAAAGTCCATTTTCGCAAAATGTTCAGACTCCATGCCCAGCATGTCTGCATAAGCCAACCAGAATGTGGACAAATCCACTTCACGAGTCAACAAAGATTTTAAAGAAGATAACGCAAAGCTTAGCAAAACAGTGGATACGATATAAAGTACAATAGCAGTGACTTCTCTTTCTCCAGAAAGTTCATTGAGAATGCGAGCGGAAAAGAAAAGTTGCATCATGGGAGTGAATGCAGTAATAAAGGACTGCCCGAGAACCGTGGGTATATAAGAAGGTGACAAGCGCATCAAGATACGCAAGCCTTGGTATGTCCATTTTACATGATCCAACAATCGAGGTGCTTTTTCT
>CALCRE010000037.1 GCA_937894465.1 uncultured Clostridia bacterium | reverse complement strand
GGATTATGGTGGGAACACAATTTCGATATTTATACGGATATGATCTTCAAGGTAATCTGCTGTATGAGGACATCGCCTATTTCTATGGAGTAGAGGATATGATATTCCTTGATCTTGACGGGGACGGGAAGGATGAAGGTGTCTTGGCTCTTGAATACTACAATTTATGTATATGGAAGGATCAAGAATTTAAGCATTACGGTGGAGCAAAAGTGAGCGGCCCCGGATTCAAAGTCGTAAGGGGACTCGATCAGAAAAACGGCGTTGACCCTGCTGTAGCCATATATGGAACAAAACAAAATCGAGTGCACATGATCCGATACAACGAAGATCTGGAACAAGTGTGGAATGTCAATGTAGGCGGTGAAGTCAATGATATGATTGCAGGAGACTTTGACAAAGACGGCCTCGTTGAAATCCTTGTGGCATCGGACGGTTTTATGTTGTATTGCATCAATTCGGATGGATCTGTTCGCTGGAAAAAAACTCTTTCTGATCGGGTGATGAAAATTACAGCAGTGAACACAGATGAGAATGTTGTCTATCTTGCGGTCATAGACAATGGCGGATTGGTCAGTTTGGATTCTAACGGTAACATCCTTAAGTCGGATCATTTTGAGGATCAGCTTCAAAATGTCCATGCCGTAATGATTGCAAACAAAGCATGGGTAGTTCTAGAAAACGGTAAGGTTTATCAGTATGGGAAGTAAACACGTTAAACGCATTTAAAACAAAAACGTAAATTGCTATGAACAGTCATAAAAAGGTGGGATATACCCACCTTCTTAAATGCGAATAAATGGCAAAACCTGCCGGTATTTATACAGTACAAGTAAAACAAATGAACGAAGTTGCTGAAAAAAGCGGTAAAGTTTTTTGCATCAAGTATTGTATGCGAATCAATCCCGTCCAAATTAGTTATGTTATTTGTAAGCGGATTGCCACAGTGGCAACCTTTAATTTTTTATAAGTCATTTATTATCTTAATATGGGCATAATCACAATATTTGCAATGTATAAAGCAATAAAGGCTAGGAAAATCTATAAATATTGCGGTATACTGGAACCATCAAAAAGGTTCGGAGGTGCTTGAGGAATGAGTAAGTTCGTTATTTCTGCTTTTGCTGATGAAATTGATAAAGACTTGACAGTACAAATGGATGTGCTTGATAAGCATGGTGTCAAGTTTATTGAGATGAGAGGTGTTAACGGCAAAGGACTTGTTAACCATACACTTGATGAAGTCCGCCAAATAAAAGAACAGCTTGATACAAGAGGTTTTAAGCTGTCATCCGTAGGTTCACCCTTGGGAAAGATTAAAATAACAGATGATTTTGAACCTCACATGGATTTGTTTTTACACACATTGGAAATTGCAAAAATCTTGGAGACCAAATATATTAGAATGTTCAGTTTCTTTATGCCAAAAGGAGAAGATCCTAAAAACTATCGTGAAGAAGTCATTAATAGATGGAAACGCTTTATAAATGCATCTGAGAACTTCGATGTAATATTACTTCATGAAAATGAGA
>CALCRE010000036.1 GCA_937894465.1 uncultured Clostridia bacterium | reverse complement strand
ATTACATACTGACGGAAATAATGTCGATTTATTTAATTTGATTCTTCACAACTGTGTGGTTAGCCGTCAAATTGACTTGACCGGGACAGGGTGATATAATTTTTAAAAAAGAATTTATCTGTTTTCTTGGAGGATTTATGATATTTTCATCCCATGCTTTCTTGTTTTTCTTTATGCCGATTGTTTTTATCGGTTACTTGATATTGAGTAAAATCGGCAACAAGCAGTGGATGAAAGTGTGGTTGATTATAGCATCCTTGTTCTTTTATGCACAGGGGAGCCCTTCCTTTTTACCCTGGTTTGTGTTGACCATACTCTTTAATTATGTCATTGGTGTTTTGTTATTGCGGTATGAAAACAATAAAGCTCTCCGAACAATTCTGTTTGCCGCAGGTTTAATTGAAAACATCGGACTTTTGGCCTATTTTAAATACACCAACTTCTTTATTGAAAATGTAAACCGCTTTGCTGCAACAAGTTTCAGCTTAAGGAACATACTGTTGCCCATCGGCATATCGTTTTTTACATTCCGTTTTCTATCTTTTATCAATGATGTTCACAAAGGTAGAATTAAAAAGATTTCTTTTATGGACTTTTGTGTGTATGCAGTGTTTTTCCCTATGTTGATCGTGGGCCCAATAGTTCACTATAATCCTGTGGCATCTCAACTGGAGGATTCATCAACCTATAAAATCAACAAAGACAATATTGCCAAAGGATTGTTTCTTTTGTCTATCGGGTGTGCAAAAAAGATACTGATTGCCGACCCCTTGATTGCATTGGCTCAAAACTATTACCAAAACCCGGTTCCATCCGGCTTTTTTAACAGTTGGTTTGCCGTTTTGGCATATACGTTCGCCTATTACTTTGACTTTTCCGGATACGGAGACATGGCGGTAGGGATCGGTTTGTTTTTCAATATCAAGCTACCTTTTAATTTCAACTCTCCCTACAAGTCCCGAAACTTTGCAGAGTTTTGGAAAAGGTGGAACATTACCCTTTCCACATTTCTTTACGATCATGTTTTTAAAAGCATATACAAGTTCGGGGATCGTTTGGGAAAATTGATACTTGGTATCATGGTCACCTTCTTGGTATCCGGTATATGGCATGGCGCCGGTTGGCACTTTGTTGTGTGGGGGTTGGTAAACGGTATATTCGTTTGTATTTCAAATATCGCCATCTTAAAGTCCAAAAGGTTGCCGTGGTTTCTTGCATGGGCATTGACTTTTGCCGGTATCCTTTTAACAAGAGTTCTATTTGACGCACAAAACACCGACCAAGCGGTAAGGGTTTTGAAGGTGCTTGTGGATATAAGGCCGTTGTTTAATGACACGAGGGCTTTTTTGGCTTCAGGTCTTGCTTATGTACAAGGACATGTCCATGAAATCCTTGTATTGCTAGCAAGTGCAGTGATTTGTTTCGGGGCGAAAAACAGTATGGAAATGACCGAGGACTTTCCCTTGAACACAAAAACAGCCGTCTTTGCCGCAGTACTGTTTACCTTTTCGGTATTTATGATGGGTAGCGTTTCAGACTTTTTATATTTTCAATTTTAGGAGTTTTCAATGATACATGATCAATGGTTTAAAAAATTCATCTTGTTTGCATTATTAACCGCCAGTCTTTTGGTTGTTTTTAATGTTGCAGTCGATCCTTTCGGTGTGTTTTATGATCGGCTTTTTGACCGGTATTCCTACAACATGACCAATAACCCCCGCGTGGCGAAAATTGCCTACATCGATCAAAACCACGATCAATACAACTCCTATATCATAGGAGGATCCAAATCCGGTTCTTTATCACCGGAGGTTTTGAATGGATATATTCCCGGAGCAAAATTCTATAACATGTTCTTCTATGGTGGGGACATGTATGACATGGAAAAGACCGCTTTGTACCTGTTAGAAAACTATAAAGTGGAGAACCTGGTGGTAAATATCGGTTTGGAGGAAGGGGCCTTTTTCCATGAAGAATCGGATTCATTAAAAGGCAATAATCATGGAAAAATTGATGATCAATCTACATTTCTCTTTTATGGAAAATATCTGTTTGTCAATCCTAAATATGCTGCAGACAAGGTGGTGCTTGCATTGAAACAAACCTTTTTACCGGATGTGCATCATGTATTTGCACCGGGTACCGGAGTGTATGACAAAAGGGTGAGGGATAGGGAATCCATTGTCGATTACCAAGAATACTTGTCAAACAATGAATCATTCGAGCAGGATCTTGGAAAAGCGACCCTAAACCGCATTAATGAGTGTGTAAGCTCTTTGGAGATAATTAAAAACGCATGTGAAGAAAAAGGGGCACGCTTTATACTGATTGCTTCTCCCGTTTATGAAAAAGAACTTCAGATGTATAAAAAAGAAGAGTTGGTTGCGTTTTGGGGAAAAATTGCTCAAGTTACGGATTTTTGGGACTTTTCCGGGTACTCTTCCATCAGTCATGACGAGAGATATTTTTATGATGCCAAGCATTACCGCAACTCCGTTGGAGATATGATGCTAGCTACCATTTTTGGTAACCTAGATGTATATGTACCGGAAGAATTTGGCCATTACACCACATCTGACAATGTCAAAGAGCACGCTCAAAAGATTTTCACTCCTACCAATCAAAAAGTGAACACGGATATTTACACGGTAAATGTACCTGTTCTGATGTATCACCATCTAGATGAAGACGAGTCAAAAAGCAGCTCGGTTACAGTAACACCGGAAAAGTTTAAAAAGGATATGGAAGCTATAAAAAATGCCGGATACCAAACAGTGTTGATCCGGGATTTGATTGATTATGTATACCAAGGAAAGCAATTACCTGAAAAATCTATTGTCATCACATTTGATGACGGATATGAAAGCAACTACACCTATGCATACCCTATACTGAAAGAGTTGGGTATGAAGGGAGTCATCTCGGTCATTGGTGTTTCGGTAGGAAAAGATCGGTATAAAGATACGGGACATGCCATAATTCCTCACTTTGATTATGAACAAGCCAAAGAAATGGTAACTTCCGATGTGATGGAAATTCAATCCCACAGTTTTAGTTTTCATGACCATGAGCCCTACGAAATCAAGGAAACCTATCGAGAAGGGGTTTTGCCCAAAGAAGGGGAAAGGGAAGAAACATATATCCGTATTTTCAAAGAGGATTATTTAAAAAGCAAAAGCGAGATCGAACTGTATGTGGGCAATCAAGTGACTGCATACTTTTACCCCTTTGGCAAATACACCGTATTGACAGAAGCTTTGTTACGAGAATTGGGAAACCTAGTATCCGTGACCACCAATCCGGGAATCAATACCATAGTGAAAGGACTGCCTCAAAGCTTGAACGGATTAAAGCGGATAGCGGTGCCTGCAACTCTTGGAACAGATGAATTGATTGAGTTGTTGGAAAAAGGTTAGATGTTTGTATAAAGAGGACAAAATTATAAAACGATGAGGTGAAAAAACATATGAACTTATTATCAATGTTCGATATCCCGGAAAACATTTCAACAAAATACTATGATTCAATTGATTTGTTTTCAAGAGAAAGCATATGGCAACTCTGTTACAGAGACTTGAGAAATTCAAAAGTTCAAATTGCTGATCCATCTGAATTATCAGAGTTATGTTACAATACTGCCACTGTTTTCCCTGACAACTTGCAAGAAATGGCAACGCAAGTATTAAATAATGGCAAATCAAACTTGTTGAATGCTAAAACATTATTCGGGAAAGGAATAAAGGTAGCGGTTATTGACAGACCGATCAATCAAAATCACATTGAGTTTAAAAACAGGCTGGAATACATTGAAGTCTTACCGGAACATGAAGCGTCTTCAATTTTTGATTTCCATGGGATGGTATGTGCAAGCTTTTTATGCGGTTCAACATGTGGTGTAGCATCTGAAGCGGAGCTTGTTTATTTTGCGATACCAAACAAAATGGATCCCATCGAAGAATATTACGGTTATCAATTGACGGCTCTGCAAAAGGTACTCGAGTATAATAAATCAAACAAGAACCCGATTAGAATAGTCAGTCTTTCAGCACCATTTGCAAAGGAACAGTTACCTCAAAGGGAAGAACTTGTCTGTGAGCTTGCAAAAACAAATTGCACCGTAATTGATGCAACGATGCATGGAAAATATTTTCAAGGCATAGACTTCGAAAGATATCAAGAGAAGCCACGATGTATTCTTAACCGTTGGCAGTATGAAAACTTTGAAAGAAATAAGGAGCGAAGGGGTTTTGTTGATTATTTCAATGATTTATGCTTTGTTCCTTCATCAAGGCGTACTTCAGCAGGCAATGAATCAGATACGGAATATATACACTGGAGCAAGGCAGCATCGGAAAGTTGGACAATTCCTCATGTTGCGGGAGCTTATGCTCTTTGCCTACAAGTTCAACCCAATCTCTCCTTTTTAGAATTTTTAAAATACTCAAAGCTGTGTGCCCGTCAAAATGAACACATTATTTTAGACGTTGATTCTATTGTTAATAATATGTGCAAGGACAGGGAAAGCTCCTGATAATTTTTTAAGTCAATTGGCATTGCAATATGTTTGGCGCTGTTTGCAAAAGCAGGTTAAAAATGTTATGGTAATTTATAATTTGATAAAGTAATACGAGGTATGAATGATGGATGATATAAAGCAAAAGGTGAGAAGCTTTTTAAGTAAAAATAAATCCACAGAGCAAATAAAAGATGACGATGACTTGTTTGAAAAGGGATTTGTGGATTCGTTGTTTTCCTTGCAGTTGATTATGTATTTGGAAAAGGAATTCCGTTTAAGGATAAAGAACAAAGATATTAATGAAGACAATTTTCGCTCCATTGATAAAATTGCCGAAACGGTCACAAGACTGAAGAAAAAGTGAGGATTTATGGCTGAGAAGATCAAGTGCGTGGTATGGGATCTGGACAATACATTATGGAAGGGTATATTAGCGGAAGATCATTCTGTAATATTGAAACCCGGTATAAAGGAAATTTTGGATGTGTTGGATCAAAGGGGTATACTGCAATCTGTCAGTAGCAAGAATAATCATGAAGACGCCATGAAAAAGCTTGGTGAATTCGGTATACAACAATATTTTCTATACCCTCAAATCAGTTGGGGTTCCAAAGCCGAAGCAATAAACATCATTGCTGAAAAGTTGAACATCTCCCTGGATACATTTGCATTTGTGGATGACGATATCACCGAGAGGGAAGAAGTGCGGTTTTCACACCCTGAAGTTTTATTGATTGATGCAAATGATATACATTCTATTTTGGACATGGAGCGGTTAAACCCTGTTTCTATTACACAAGACGCTAAAAATAGACGGATCTTGTATCAAAGTGAAGAACAAAGAAAACACGAAGAAGAAAGTTTTACCGGCAGCAAGGAAGAATTCTTAAAAACACTGGACATGAAGCTGACATTATCTAAAGTAGTTCCCGGGGATTTAAACCGAGTGGAGGAGCTGACTTTGAGAACCCATCAGCTAAATTCCACCGGATACACCTATTCCTACGAAGAACTGACAAGGTTGATTGATTCGGAGGATCACTTGTTTTTAATCGCCGGATTAAAGGATCGGTTCGGAGATTACGGGAAAATAGGGATATGCTTGTTGGAAAAACAAGAAGATCGATACACCGTAAAGCTTTTGTTAATGTCCTGCCGTGTGATGAACAAAGGCATTGGAACGGCATTTCTTATTTACTGCATCAAATTGGCCCAATCGCAAAACAAGGATCTGTTTGCAGAGTTTTTACACACCGACCGAAACCGGGTGATGTACATCACATACAAGATGATGGGTTTTGAAGAAGAAGGTGAAGAACCCGGCGATACGGACGATGATTCCCAACAAGTGCTTCTAAAATATACTTCCAAGCACCACAAGGATTTCCCTTCGTATTTAGATGTAAAGGCACCAGACTGTTGAAAGCAAACAATGATTCAAGATGTTAAAAGGCCTTGCAGTTCATTCACATAAGCATCGTTTCCCAAATTTGTAATTTGTAGATAGATATCTGCATAATTCATAATTATAACTGGAAGAACTCTTTTCGTTGATTTTCCCCTTCTTGTAAATAGGAATTGTGTAGCAAAAGTTTCTTAATATCAATTGTATATTACCCACAAAAGTCCGGAAGGTCAAGGGCTAGCATCATGTCCCGAAAGGTCGTCTCTTGTTTTCGCAGTTGCCACTTTAACCAATTTGTGGTGCTGCCTTTTAGACTGTCAATTTGAAAATAAATACATCAAGGATGATTCATTAAAATGTGTATGCTATAATGGTATTAGATATTTGTAATGAAATGTGAAACCCTTTATAACACATTAATCAAGTTATGGATGCATCAGGTAAAGAAAAGAAGTGAAACAGGAGGAATGTCTTTATGCGGAATGCATTAAAACAAATGCCCATAGGAATCGATAACTTTAAAGAGCTCATAACAAAGAATGGATACTTTGTGGATAAATCTTTGCTTATAAAGGAAATAATGAATAGCTTGAGCAAAGTCATACTCTTTACAAGACCAAGGCGTTTTGGTAAGACACTTAATTTCAGCATGCTCAAATGTTTTCTTGAAATACCTGAATGTAGAAAGTATGATAATGAGGATCAAGATTATTCATATCTATTTGAAGGGCTAACAATATGTGAGGATAAAGACTTTATAAAGAGAAACCTCGGGAAATACCCGGTAATAAATTTTTCCTTTAAGAAAATAAAAGCAAATGGTTGGGCTGATGCAGAGTATTTTTTCAAAGAAGAAATTGCGAGGGAGTATAAAAGACACAGATACATTCTGGAAACAAATATTTTATTGGATTTTGAAAAGCAACAGTACAAAAGATTAATGAGCAAGGAAGCTCAAATACATGAATATACCTCTGCAATAATCGACTTATCAAGCTACCTGAATAGTTACTTCAACAAAAAGGCTATCGTACTAATCGATGAGTATGACACACCGTTGCATTATGCGAAACTTAACGGATACTATGATGAAATGTTGAATTTTATAAGAGCGTTAATGGTAGATGGGTTAAAAGGAAATGATCATATTGAAAAGGGAATAGTAACCGGTATCTTGAAAATATCACAGGAAAGTATATTTAGTGCCTTTAACAACCCTAAGATTGCTACCGTTACGAGCACATATTGTGCCGGTAGCTTTGGTTTTACAGAAGGGGAAGTGGAGGATATGGCCGGATACTATGGTATGGAAGAATATATGGAAACAATACGGGAATGGTATGATGGCTATATCTTCGGAGGAGATACCCTTATATACAACCCGTGGAGTGTCATATCTTTTTTTGATAGTGAAGACCGTATACCAAAGGCATTTTGGGTAAATACCGGCGATACAGGATTAATTAAGAAATGTATACAGCTTGATAAAGTGAGAGGGAAGGAACATATAGAAAGGCTCTACAGTGGGGAAACCATTGAAATGGAAGTTGAGCAGAACATAATCTATGAGGAAGTTTTCAATAATGTAGATAAAGCGCTAAGTTACTTGTTTCATGCCGGATACCTAAAAGCCCGCAGGGTTGAAGGAAAAACAGATACCTATTCTTTAAGCATACCAAATAAGGAGCTTGCTCAGATTTATAAAAGTATTCTGAAAAACTGGTTTGCCATTGACCGGAACATAGACAACGTAAATACAAGGCTGATCGAAAGTTTGTTAAAGGAGGACATGGAAGATTTCGGGATCTATTTGCAAGATATCCTGCTTTCATCTTCTAGTTACTTTGATGCGGCAGGAAGCAGTATCAGCCATTCACCAATAGGAAAGGAAAAGGAAAAGTATGAGAGCTTCTATCACGGTTTGATACTGGGTATTATGGTAAGCATACCTGATGATTATTACGTCCAAAGTAACAGGGAATACGGGCTAGGAAGACCTGATATTGTTATACTCCCAAAAGATAAAAACCAAAATGCCTATATTCTTGAATTAAAAAACGAATATACAAGCTCAAAAAAGACTGAAGACGATGCAGCGAAGGAAGCTTTGCAACAAATAAAGGACAAGAAGTATGATGAGGGAGTGAAAAATACAGGGATTCATGAAGTTGTAAAGATAGGGCTTGGCTTTAAAGGTAAAGAGCTTAAAATATGCGTGTAAAAACTAAATAAGATTTTAAGCCCAATATAAAAATTAATTGCTAAACATCGATGACTTTTATGGACCGTCTCAAAGTCGGTCCGGATGTCAGCGAATTTGTCAAAATGATGTCTCATGATAAGCCGGATGATTTCTTGACGTATTTTGTAAAAGAAGTGCATGACGAGTAAAAATGTCTAACCGACCATAAAGGAATTCCCTTCCATTAACTATTGTAAGTAGTAGACGATTTGTGATATAGTTAAATTGTGGTTATCCTGTAAAAGTAATTATTTGTGTAATTATGGAAGGTGCTTAGGTTGCCTATCGGAAGTTTGTGAAGAAAACTCAAGATAAGGAGACTAAATATGTTAAGAAAAAAAGTTCTTATGTTTATTTGTTGTTTTATTCTTGTTTTCACAG
>CALCRE010000035.1 GCA_937894465.1 uncultured Clostridia bacterium | reverse complement strand
TTACGGAGCAGTTTGTGGCGAAGACGGATCACAGCGAACATCAGACTGGACTTGCAATCGACCTGGGACTCCGCAAACAGGAGATTGATTTCATACGCCCGGATTTTCCCTATTCAGGCATCTGTCAGACGTTTCGGGAAAAAGCCGTGGCCTACGGTTTCATTGAACGCTATCCAAAGGGGAAAGAGGCTATCACAGGAATTGCGCACGAACCATGGCATTTCCGCTACATTGGAGCGCCTCATGCCGCAATTATGACAGGGCTTGGGCTAACACTGGAAGAATATCATGTTTTTCTAAAGAAGTATCCCAACGGAGAGAAACGCTTTTTGTATCGGACGGGGAATCAAAATATTGAGGTTGCCTATGTAAAGGCCGCGGCTGGAGCGGACACTGAATTTGAAATCGAGGATGACATTCCATACTCGGTATCCGGCAATAACACAGACGGGTTTGTTCTGACCGAGTGGAGGAATGGAAATGACAAAGGATAAGCAGTATGGAGGGCTGGATACATTCAAACTCATTGCTGCCTTGTTGGTCATTTGCATCCATACCTCACCTCTGACTACATTCAGTGTAAATGCGGATTTTTTCTTGACCAGGATCGTTGCCCGGATCGCCGTGCCATTTTTCCTGATGGTGTCGGGCTTTTTCATCTTACCACAATACCTGTTTGAAAGGGGCCGTGATAACCGTTCGCTCATGCGGTTTCTCAAAAAGGCCGCGTTTCTGTACGCTGTGGCAATCATCATCTATCTGCCGGTCAATCTTTACGCAGGCCAGTTCAAGGGGCTTGACGTAGCGGACGTTATTCGCATGGCTCTGTTTGATGGCACGTTCTACCACCTGTGGTATCTGCCGGCGGTTATCCTGGGCGCTCTGATTGTACTCCTGTTGGGACGCAAGCTGCCGTTTCGGGCGGTTATGGTTGTCAGCCTGGTTCTGTATGGCGTTGGCTTGATGGGATACAGTTATTTTGGCGCGATTTCCGGTGTGCCGGTTTTGTCCACGGCCTATAACGCTATGTTTCATGTATTTTCCTATACCCGTAACGGGCTCTTTTACGCGCCTGTCTTTCTGACAATAGGCGCATGGCTTGGTCATTCCACACGAACTTGCAGCATGAAAATGAGCGTGGTTGGGTTTGTGCTTTCCATAATGCTGATGACCATCGAAGGATTTTTCCTGCACTATCTTGGCTGGCAGCGCCACGATAGCATGTACCTTGCTCTGTTGCCGTGCATGTATTTTCTCTATCAGCTTGTCATGGCGTGGGATCGAGAACCGGTATCATTGCTGCGGACTATTTCCACCTGGATTTACCTCATTCATCCCCTTTTTATTGTGGTTGTGCGGGGAGCGGCAAAAGTAACCGGCTTTGAGGATATGCTGGTACAAAACAGTCTGATCCATTATTTTGCAGTGTCAGTGTTGTCTGTTCTATTTGCTGTGCTAATAGCTAAGTTGCCCATTTTTAGAAAGAAAAAAGCATCCCAGGAAGGGCGGGCATGGATAGAGCTTGACCGTGCTGCGCTGCACCTTAATGTGGACGCCCTTCGAGCTTTACTTCCTAATGGCTGTGAGTTCATGCCCGCCGTCAAGACAAATGCCTACGGGCATGGTGCAGTTCTAATTTCAAAGGAGCTGAACCGATTGGGCGTAAATGCTTTCTGTGTCGCAACAGTTCAGGAAGGGGGAGAGCTGCGTAGAAATGGCATCACCGGAACAATCTTGGTTTTGGGTTATACCCACCCGAAGGATTTCTCACATCTGCGTCGCTATCACCTGACGCAGACTGTGCTTGATTTTTCTTATGCAAAGGTCATTGACCAATATGGAAAAATGATTTCGGTACATGTCAAAATTGATACGGGAATGCACCGTTTGGGAGAGCGCAGCGAAAAAATAGAAGAAATCATCAGAATTTTTGAGTGTCGGAACCTGAACATCGAGGGCATTTTCACGCATTTGTGCGTAGCCGATGAAAATTCCGCTGAAAGTATAGCGTTTACTCATGCCCAGGCCAAAGCCTTTTACGATGTGGTTGCTGAGCTTCGTCAGCACGGATTCACATGCCCTAAAAAGCACATCGTGAGCAGCGACGGTCTTTTGTACTATCCGGAGCTGGCTGAAAACTATGCAAGGGTCGGAATCGCACTCTATGGAATGCTCAGCACCCGCGCCGGCACGGAACGCTGCGGCATTTCGCTAGAGCCTGTTTTATCCATAAAAGCGCGGATAGCCTTAGTAAAGGATTTGTTTCAAGGGGAAGGTGCCGGTTACGGGTTACAATTTGTCGCTCCGCAGGATAGTAGAATAGCGGTTGTGGCAATCGGATATGGTGACGGCATCCCGCGTTCCCTGTCATGTGGGGTTGGAAGTGTTTTAATTCAAGGCATCAAAGCTCCTATTGTTGGACGGATATGTATGGATCAAATGCTGGTGGATATCTCCAACATTCCGAACGTCAAGTCTGGAGATGTCGCCGTGATTATCGGGCAGTCTGGAGATGAAAAAATAACCGCCTGCGACCTCGCCGAACAGGACGGGACAATCTCCAATGAAATCCTCAGCCGTTTAGGCGAGCGTTTGGAAAGGCTGTTAATCTAAGTTTGTAAGAGTCAATTATCCGATTGGTTTATCAGCCCATATTCGAACTCAAGACAGGGAAATTAATGGGTTTTGAAGCGTTAGCCAGAATGAACTCCGCTTATTTTGGTCTGGTGATGCCTGAGAAATTTATCGATATTACTGAAAGAAAACAATTGATTGTTTCATTAAATAACATAATCTTGATGCAAGCTTGTACATATATTTCCAAATTGCAAACCCTGAGAAAGGATTTTACTAGCTCGGTGCTGGGCGCCATAAAAGAAACCGGTATCAACGGGAGAAATCTTACAATGGAAATTACGGAAACCGTTATCATGAACAATTACAATATCATTAACGAAAAGCTCAAGGAATTAAAGACCCACGGGATAAAGATATCCATTGATGATTTTGGGACCGGGTGTTCTTGAAAATTGCGCAGCCTTTCGTCAGCAGGATCCTAGATTTACCTGACGAATCCTTGATTACGGGAGATATCATTTCTTTTGCTCATCGCTTGGGGTTTAAAATCATCGCGGAAGGAGTGGAACATCCGGCACAAAAGGAATACCTTGAAAAACACCATTGTGATATGGTACAAGGATTCTTGTTCGAAAGGCTTCTTTCGGAAGATAAAGCAATTCAATTGTTAATGAACAGCACAATGCAAAAATCCACCACCCACCGGTTGGAATCATGATTCGTTTTTTACAATCCTTGTGTCATCAATGGTAAATTCAATAACACCTTCACGTTCTATATGAGGATAAAACATCATTTTTGTTTGTTGTTCTCCAGTAAAATAAAATCCCGGTTCAGCCGTACCTATATCAACGATATATGTACCGTCTTTTTCTTTGATTTCTGTGATCGGATATCCCGTGCATGTTTGATCCGGATGTTTGATAATGATATATTGCCCTTTTAAACCTTCATCCGGTTTAACGTCTATTACAAATCCGTTTAATGGGTCTCCTTCGGATTCGACAAGAACGTCTTTGATCGCACCGGATATGGAACGGTTTTCAGGAGCATCGATACCGTCATAGGATAAAACATCGGCATTAGAACATTGCATTTTGATGGCTTTCCCGTCTTTGATCCTTACATACCCGAATTGTCCTTTAAACCGGATATTGTCTACGGTGATATCCATATCCTCCTCAAAGGCGCTGAAAATATAGTCCGTGAACTCAGGGGCGGTGACTTTTGCAATAACGTCAAATTCATGCAAACCGTCAGTTTGAAGCCTTTCCACCTTGTTAACCGTTGCTTGATATCTTTCGGAAAAAGGTTCCAACAATGTGACAAAGCAAGAAGATAGGCTTTGTCCCTCCCTTCTCAATACCAACTTATCCATCATATAATCATCACAACGGTCATTCAAGTCATTGTTGACTGATTGCCGGGTAAGCCTCATGGAAGGCGCTTTACCTAGCATCAATTCACCGGTGATGTCGGCGCCGAAGATATTCAAACCTACATTTTTATACAAGGAGTCTTGCGTGATACTGTAGGAGATTTGATAGCTTTGATTCTTTAATTCAGCGGACTTGACATCCGTTACATGCATATATGACGTGTAATGACCGGATGCAGAACCGGAGTCCGTTTCCCCTGTGGGCTTTATATAGGAGACACCTTCCGGGAGCATGGTTTTGGATACTTTTTGCCACGTAATATCACCGGTTAATGCATTATCGTAATCAGCACTCATATTCAAGGAATATTCATGACGATCTCCTCCGGAAACACGGAATAAGTCCAATACATAACCTTCCGGTCCATTGTCATTCACAGGTACATAAATCACTTCTCGGTCATATACATCCGTTTCATGGTATGCCAATGAATCGGAAGCCCTCACGACACCAACGGAATGATCCGAAGGAATAAACCGTAATGTATTACCCACATGCGTACTTTGTGAGTCCTTGCTGTTTACAATAACGGTGTTGTGGGATAGGGTAGAAGTGACCCAAGACCGGTTACGTGTATGGGTATAGCCAAGATCCGGCAGCAATTCCACACCGTATCCGAATAAATTCAAGTTCAGGGTATCATAATGAACATGGCCATACTTCGGAACATATGTTAACACCGCTTGCGTTCCGAAGGTTTTGAACAGATCGGTATTACCTGTTAAACGGGCAATTCCCGAAGCCGGCATCAATACATTCTTAAATGCATCAGCTGAACTTGTTCCTTTATCCGAGGCATGAGAGTCTTGCACGGGAAGATGCTTTCCGTTGGGGTAAGCTAAAAGAGAGGATAGGAAATATGAAGTTTTCAGAATCGGATATTGATTAGTGAATTTAAAGTTTTCCATCCGTTTTCCCGTGCCCGGATACACATAACCTTCCGGATCAGTGTATCGAGATAACAATCCTAACACATTGTACAATCCTACGGTGATCTGGTTGTGATAGGATACGGTGACTTCTCTCCAAAAGCCGTCGAACAAATAATTGTTCTTGATGAAAGAATAAATCTTCTCCAAAGCATAATGGATATAGTCCGGTTGTTGCAATGCTTTTCCGATTCGAATCAATCCCTCCCAATGAGCATAATCCATATTGGAATTCTGAGGTCCGAAAGATGATGCATAATCAACGGTGCTTTGGATCATAAACAGAATTTGTTCATCCAAATCCTTACCGGTTTGAAGACTTAATTTTTCCAACGCATTTGTTTTGCTCACTTCGGCATAAGCTTCAGCGATACAAGCCGCCATTCTTGCATCCGAATAGAACCAACCGGTCCATAACCCGCCGTAATAGGGGTAAGGCGGTCCGGCTTCCATGGGCACCGGATAAACGGTAAAGTAATGGTCGATGGAAGGTGCGTAATTTTTGTATTTTTCACTCAACTCGGCCAACACATGCGCGGCTCCTGCGGGATCTGACTTTGCAAGCTCCGGCAGAGCGGATACGACATGGTTTCCTTGACGGTTCCGAACAGCCGGAGTAAAAAAGCAATCGATCCCGTCCTCGGTGATGTAATAAGGGTATTCGATGATATTACCGTCTCCGTTGTCAAAGCGGTAAACTTCGTTTTCAGGAAATTCATCACTTGGATACAAATCCCCGGTTTTATTGGATTTGATTTTGTCGGGACTTGAAATGTTGTATGTATAGATGCCATAAGGCCAGAGCTGTGTGTCCTTCGGATCAGGAAGATTACTGATCCCTATATATGGAGGCACAAGTTCCAAAAGAGTTTTTGCTCTATTGCTTAGAGTGGAAATATCCACATCGGTTTTTTCGATTTCCTCTATGATCAAACCACTATTTGCCGCTTCAATAAAGGCTTTTTTCTCCACATATAAAACAGTATCCTTCCGATCACCTAACCGGATGCGGTAGATGCCGTCTTCTGAAACGGGGGGATGCTCAAAAGTCAGTATGTCATTTCCTTTTTGTCTTTTTATACTGACATCAGGATAGGTAACTGTTCCTTGTGGAGATTCGAAAGCCAAATTGTAATCATCCTTTTTACCCGAGACGGTGATTTGCTGCTTGTTAACACCAATGCATTCAAGTTTGATTTCCTGTTGCTCCGTTTCAAAGTCGGAAGGTTTATCTAAAAATTTCACATCCGTCATTCGTCCTTGGCGGCCTATAACCATACACAAACCGATGGATTTTGAATAGTCGTAAAAGTAGGAATGTTCAATGGGGAAATAGGAAGTGACGGGGTTGGCACCCCAATCTATCCTCAGAACATTCATTTGTAAGTTTGCCGGATCCAAATTCAACGAATCCAAGGGGATCTTGACTATAGCATCATATCCATCATCAGCTTCAGAAATTTTTGAAGTGACGTTTTCCATGACGCCTTGTGATGAGTCCTTTATATGCAGCGTCACCGGCCACTCCTGTTGGTAAATGACGGTACAGGAAAATATGGGGCTGTCGTTTTTCAGATCCCTTAGCAAAATGATGTGTTGCTTGTTTCTTGAAACACTGTGTTCCGGCAGCTTTTCATAAAAGAGTTGCACATAAAGGAACTTTTCATCTTTAATCATCTTGAAGGAATCCTTGACTTTCGTGTCTATGTTGTAATACAACCTTCGTGATATATAGTAAGAGGGGATTTGATCGAACAAATCAAGAATCTGCTCCTCAGACTTTCCGACAGTTTGTAAACACTTCAAATCGGCACGGTAAAACATTGTATCATGCACATATACCTGTTCAGAATCGGATTTTTTGGCATTGAGATCTTCATGGCTGTCATTTCTTTTATCACAAGAGGTGAATAACAGAAGAATCGTCATTAGAAATATCAATATCACAAGTTGTTTTTTCATGACGTCATTTCCTTTCATCAAGGACGGAAATTTTACTCAGGACTTACATTAATATTATATAACATAAAAAAGGAAAATAGAAGATTTTTCAATGGAGAAGTGTTTTTCCTTCATTGATTTGTTATACTATGGATAGTTGAGTAAGGGACAAAGGAGATTCTTTGTTATGGCTGTCAATTATAGAAGATGCCCTGTGTGTGGCTCTAAGAATTCAATAAAAATCATATATGGATATCCCGGTCCCGAGATAATGGAAAAGGCTCAAGCAGGTGAGTTGAAACTAGGCGGGTGTTGTTTATTTGGAGATGATCCTGAATATTATTGCAAGGATTGTGAGAGTCAATGGAATAAACAGCAAGCGCTTGACGCGGCATATAGAAGAATAAAGGTGATCAAGGCATCGATAAGCAGATACTTTAGAGATCGTTACAACGTAGAAATTAATTTAGAAAATCGAAAAGTAACAGTGACTTATTGGGATGGAGGAGAAGAGGAAATAACACGTAAAACCATTCGTCAAACAACTGCCGACAAATTGCCGGAGCAAATCAAAAGTGTCAATCTGCTCTTTTGGAAAAGAAGGTATGTAGATCCTCTCACACTTGACGGTACTCAATGGAGTGCTGAACTTCTTTCAGACGAAAGAACGATTAAAATATATGGTAGTAATCAATATCCCGAGGAGTGGGATGCATTCTGTAGGATCATTTCGAAAGTAACCGGCAAAAGTTTTCGATAATCATGGAGGTTTCTATGAAGTTCAGTAAGGTTTTAATCATTGTCATCATATTTCTTTTCTTTGTAACCGGTGGTATCTTAGGATACAACCTGGGCAGGAATGTGGAAAAGAAAGAACGATTGTATGGAAATGAATCTTTTCGATCTTTTTGGGCGGTTGTAAAAACCGTTGATGAAGAGCATAAACTAATTCTTGTGAGCGGAATACCGGAAAACGACATCAATCACCGTGGAGAAAGCTATTTGACCATATCGGACAAGACAGTGATCATGGATTTCATAACTCAAAAGAACGTGAAACTCTCGGATTTAAAAGAGGGAGACAGTGTGAGAATAACCTACCATGGGTTGGTTATGTTGACATCACCTTCACAGATACGGGATGTGGATCTTATCACAAGGCATGAGGATTAACCTAGAGAAAGTTCTTTTCCGATCCGGATACTTGACTTTAGCAGGAGATTGACATGAAATTCAGTAAGGTTTTAATCATTGTTTTAGTATTTCTTTTCTTTGTAACAGGGAGTATCTTAGGATACAACATAGGCAGGAATGTAGAAAGAAAAGAGCAATTGTTTGGTGGGGAATCTTTCACATCTTTTTGGGGTGTTGTGAAGGCTGTTGACGAAGAACATAAAACAATTCTTGTGAGCGGAATACCTGAAAACGACATTAACCACCGCGGAGAAAGCTATTTGACCATATCGGACAAGACTGTGATCATGGATTCCCAACCAAAGAAGAATATAAAGCTTTCAGATTTGAAAGAGGGGGATAGCGTGAGAATAACCTACCACGGAGCGGTTGCGTATTGCGGCGACATCCGGACACCTGTTCCGGAATTATCCGGACACCTTGTCGGGCAAGTAAAATATTGCTAACCTTTAGTTAAAATCAAT
>CALCRE010000034.1 GCA_937894465.1 uncultured Clostridia bacterium | reverse complement strand
CCAAGATAACATTCAACAGTGCTTTCCCATATCCCTTTTTGATGGTTTGAAATTCTAAAATGTATGTATCATTTACACCAAGCACATTAGAGGCAAGAAAAGCAATGGCCATAATTACTTCGTTTTCTTTGTAAAGAATCCAATCGCCTTTTGTCTTAAGCAATTTTGTAAGTGCCCGGAGTTCAAAACGAGGATTGTCAGTGGGAATACAGGAATTTAGAAATTTTACGATTTCGTCATTGCGCAAATTATAAACAGTTGAAATGTTATGAGGAAGTGTTTTGTCGGTTTTTTGCATATTAATTCTCCAATAAATTGTTTTGCAAGTTTTTCTGTTTCTTTTACGATATCAACGATATTACTGACTATTATACAACATAATCTGTCAGAATAGTAAAGGGGCAATTGTTATCTGATATAATAAGCTTAAAAAGAAACTTTGTGAGGATATCATGAAAAAGATTTTAGGATTAGATATTGGAGGCACCAAATGTGCCGTTACACTAGGAAAAGGTACTCTTGAACCGGGACATGAAACCATCGAAATCATGGAGAGAGTCTTTTTTCCTACCGCAACATATAACTCTCCCGAAGAAGTTATTGATCGGGCGTGTGAAGAAATGCAAAAGCTATTAGAGCAATATGAAGAACACAAAAGCGACATATCTTCCATTGGAATCAGTTGTGGAGGACCTTTAGATGGAACAAGAGGATTGATTTTATCACCACCTAATTTGCCGGGATGGGATGAGTTTCCGGTGGTTCAATTGGTTCAAGACAAGATGGGGATTAAGGCTAAGCTACAAAATGATGCCGACGCTTGTGCATTGGCCGAGTGGAAATTCGGTGCCGGTAAGGGATGTAAAAATATGATATTTCTTACCTTTGGAACCGGGTTTGGTGCAGGCTTAATCCTAAACGGCGAATTATATACCGGTGCAAGCAATATGGCAGGTGAAATAGGGCATATTCGAGTGGAAGAATTCGGCCCTGTGGGATACGGAAAGTCCGGCTCTATGGAAGGCTTTTGCAGTGGAGGGGGTATTGCTCGATTGGCACAAAGCAAAGCCCTTGAAAAACTTCAAAGAGGGGAGAGGGTTTCCTTTTGCGAGGGAATAGATCAATTGGATCAAATCACTGCAAAGTCTGTAGCTCAAGCAGCTGACACAGGAGATGAGACGGCTTTGGAGGTTTATGAGATAAGCGGAAGGTTTTTAGGAAAAGGCTTATCCATACTGATCGACCTTTTAAACCCCGAAAGAATTGTCATCGGCAGTATATTTGCACGGAGTCAACATTTGTTATGGCCTCATGCCGAACAAGTCATCCGAAAAGAAACATTGCGCTATTCTGCCAATGCTTGTTCTGTGGTTCCTGCTGCTTTAGGTGACAATGTAGGGGATTATGCCGCCTTATCCATTGCATTGTATGAGGATTAGGGAAATAAACAGTTCAGTTCTCCAAAATCCTTAACATATTTTTCTGACAACCACCTCTGCTAAACTAGCAATGGTTTCGTGGGGGTGCTTTTTATATTATAAGGCGAATAAACCAAACGCGGACCAAATACGAACCAAACGATACCCAAATAAAAAAGTCATCAACACAGAAGCATTGCGCTATTCCGTCAATGCATGTTCTGTGGTTCCTGCAGCATTAGGAGATAATGTGGGGGATTACGCCGCCTTATCTATTGCCTTGTATGGAGATTAAAAACAGTTCAGTTCTCCAGGATTTTCAATGCGTTTTCCTTACTGATTTTCCGGTAAGCCGAGTCGCTGATTTTTCCTTGTTCCACTAATTCATCAAGCCGGTGTGACAGTGTGATAAAGGGTGCATGGATGTTCTCCGGCGCACAAATATCGGTAGCGTAATACAAACGGTCTGAAAAGGTTTCTAAAAACCAAACACCGAATTCGGGATCTCGAAATATTGCATTGTATCCGCTTCCGGCTGACAAATCAGCGTGTAAATTCGGATACTTTTGCATCAGTTCCACAACACGCCCCGGTGTGACTTTACCTGTGGGATAAGCATTTCGAGAATCTGTAGAGGATATCTTGGATATCTCGGCCCAAAAAGGCTGGGAGTGACCGATAAATGTCAAATTGGGATACTTGGCTAAACTGATTTCAAGGCGGGGTAACCCTAAGTCATCCACAATTCCGTAATAGCCTCCGATTTGCGGGGCAATATGGAATAATAAAGGCAATCCGGTTTTCTCACAATGATAAAACAAGTTTTGCATGAGAGGATGGTCGAAATATAGGTTTGTCACCACTTCGCCAACCCCTTTTGCACCAAGTGCTTTGTAATACTCTAAAAAGTATGAAAGGTTGTAGTCCGAAGTATTTCCACCGAATCTAGGGTCGATATTGCAAAACCAATACATGTTGTATTTGTCCGCCAATTCTTTGGCATTTTCATTGGATTGCACATCCAATGCACATTCGGGGCTGACTCTCGGTAGAATCACTCCGGTTTCCACCCCTATTTTTTCATACATTTCGTGAAGCTCCAAAGGAGTGGCGTATGTTTGGCCGTTGGCGAGTCTTCCTATAGTGGAAGGCATCCTGGTATGTACATGCATATCAATTTTTTTCATCCTGTTTCCTCCTTGATCGATGTCCGAATATGGCAGTCGATTCACTTTTAAGTATATCATACTATCATCATGAAATTGGTTGATGTGGTTGTAAAATGAAAGATAACATATTATCATAAGAAAGTAAATCAGATGTGAGGTATCACTATGGTAATACAAATACTTACATTACCCGCCCATGACAAGGTTCCTCTTGAGGTGCGGCTGTGTCTGCCGGACAAAGGTAGGCCTGAAAAAATCGTTGTTTTTGTCAATGGTTCGGGACCACAGACATGCACCACCAAAAGCAGATGCCGGACGGCAGTTTTTTTAATTATTTTGATATTTTTGCTGAAGAATTCACAAGTCTTAATATCGGGTTTTGCTCCTATAGCCAGCGCGGTGTCCGCGACGGAGACACTCCGCCGTTCTTTGTTGAGATTAATGAGCCGGCATATAGACAGTATCTTCCCCATAATTCTGTGTCTGATATACAAAGCATTGTTACATATCTTAATGATCGGTATCCGGTGGCAAAGCTAATCCTTATGGGCTGGAGCGAGGGTACCATCATTGCACCGCTTGTGGCACTTGACGAGAATGTGAAAATATCAGCTTTGGTTCTTGCAGGATACTGCAATGAAAACCTATATGATATTTTGATCTGGCAACTTTCCGGGAACTCTGTATTGACACAATGGTGCAGACTCTTCGATTACGATCGGAAAGGATATATTACCGAGACGGATTTAAATGAAGACAGATATCATGTGCGAAATGCAATTTTTGGTGACAAGCCCTTTTCAGAGTTTGACAGAGACGGTGACGGAAAGCTCACTGTTGCCGACGCTGCACCGATTAGCACACCACATTTGCAGAATATCCTTCGTGCAATTGATGAAAATGACGATGAATGGTTGAAAAACAATCATGGTGTTCGTTTGACAACCGGTTGGTTTAAGGAACATTTTGCATTAAAGCCGACAAAAGAAATTCTTCCCCGACTTGATCTGCCCATCCATATTTTCTCCGGTGAGTACGACGCTATGACGCCGCTTTGGCAGGCACAGGAAATTGATGCAGAATTCAAAAAGCTCGGTAAAACAAACCTGACGTTGCATACATTTGATCATCATGACCATGATTTAAATATATTGAAATATATCATAAAGAAGGAGCACTCCGATGGAATGATAGCAATTTTTGAAACGGTGGAGAGGTTAAACTGATTTTAATCATGAAAATGGATAAAGGATAAGGGAGGATTATATGTCGGAAATCATTCGCATAGGAAACAGACGGGAATTATTTTGGGACGACTATTTGATCAATACCCATGAAACCACTGCAACGTTAATGGTTCATCACCCGGTTGCAAAGGAAGCGGTTATGGTTCACGGGGAGGCCTGGGAAGGAGACGGTTGCGATTACCATTGCATTGTCAAGGATGAGGGCTTTTACAGGATGTACTACTTAGGTTGGCAAATGATGAATGAAGATGCAACCAAGTTCATCCCTTCTTCAATCGTTGTGTGTTATGCCGAGAGTAAGGACGGATTGGAATGGGTAAAACCTGACCTTGGTATCTGCGAATATAGGGGATCAAAGGAAAACAACATCATTCTTGATGAGAACACTATGAAGTTTGATAACTTTTTTGTATTCAAAGATGATAATCCGGACTGTAGAGCAGGGGAGGAATATAAAGGGATCGGGTCGG
Organism: uncultured Clostridia bacterium; assembly: GCA_937894465.1. GTDB lineage: Bacteria > Bacillota > Clostridia > JAAYHZ01 > JAAYHZ01 > JAAYHZ01. The sequence goes on along the minus strand of CALCRE010000034.1, from coordinate 1,977 downwards.
ATTCAAGGGACGGATACCTGTGGTGCTTTACAAGTGCAGATGGAATTCACTTTGAAAGATCCCGTCCCATGACCAATCAAGGTAAATTCGACACACTTAATGTGGCATTATGGGATCAAAAAACTTGCCAATACATGTGCTTTATACGCGATTTTCACAACGTGCCAAACGGCAATCTTAATGCCGGTGTAAGAGATATCAGAAGGATTAAATCAAAGGACTTTGTCCGTTGGACGGATCCCGAAATGATTTGTTTTGGTGATCAGGACGATATTCCCCTTTATACGAATGCAGTACAAAAGTACTACAGAGCAGATCATATGCTGATCGGTTTTCCTTCCCGATATATAGAAAAGAAAGAATGGACGCCGAATTTTGATCAATTGGCCGGAGCGGACCGGCGAAAAAAGCGCATGAAATTGCATCCGAGATATGGTTTGACCATAACGGATTGCGTGTTCATGTCATCTCGTGACGGTATAAATTGGAACCGCTTTGATGAAGCCTTTATAACACCGGGGTTAGAATCGGAATTAAACTGGGTGTACGGGGATTGTTACCCGGCAGTTGGCTTGATTGAGACAAAAAGCGATATTCCAAATGCACCCAATGATCTTTCCATGTATTGTTTTGAAAACCACTGGTCCGGCATACCCACCAATTTAAGAAGATACACCATAAGGACAGATGGGTTTGCTTCATATCATTCAGGATATAAACAATCCAAAATTGTAACTAAACCTTTTTTATACACCGGCAATTCTTTATCTGTCAATTTCGCCACCTCAGCAATAGGCTATATAATAGTCAAGCTTATATGTGAAGGTCAGACCATGGAATCTATTGAACACTTCGGTAATACATATGACAGGAATGTAATTTTTGGGAAGGGCAATATTGGCTCTTTTTCAGGAAAACCCGTCATCATGGAGATTTTGATGATGGATGCGGATATCTATTCCTTTCAATTTGATGAGCGATCTATAGTATAATGGTGATATGAAATCCGGTTGAAATACCAGAAGAAGGAGAAACCCTGCCATGAAGCTTTGTGCCGTTCAGATGCATTGGGATGTGAAAGATTACGAGAGTCCCCAAGTCTTTGAAAACAAAATTGGTTCATTAATGGAACAAGTTCGTGAAGCCACAGGTTGGGATGAAGATGTGTTGGTGGCATTTCCGGAGGATGTGGGCACTCCTTTGTTCTTTACAAACTCATATCAAGCCGTGAAGAATGCAAATACATTACAAGATGCGGTAAAGTGCTTGATCAAGAAAAACCTGCCTAAGATTATTTATTACAGGGTTAGGTACCGTGTAGGTTGGATTCGAGCTTTGGCTTTTGCAACGGCAAAAGATACCGCAAAAGTATATTTGGATGTTTTTTCTCGTATGGCTAAATCTTTTAAGGCGACCATTGTGGCAGGATCGGTATTGCTTCCTGATTTTGAATGGAATAAGGATATTACAAGAACCGGTTACAAGATTCCGGATGGGAATGTATACAATATGGCTTTTCTTTTTGACAAGGACGGTAATTTGACGGGGACACAGAAAAAGACCCACTTGGTTCCCGATTTGGAAGACCAAGGAGGATTTGACCTTAGCGCAGGAAAGGTTGAAGACCTTAAAGTGTTTGATACACCCTTCGGTAAACTTGGTATTGCCGTATGCCTGGATTGTTTTAAGGAACCGGTAATTAAAGCATTGGCTGATCAAGGAACCGATCTGTTGATTCAACCTTCTGCAAACTGTAAGGTTTGGGACAAGGAAGAACAACAAGGATGGATGGAAGGATGTAAAAAAGCCATGGAAATGACAAAATCATTTACATATGCCCTCAATCCCATGATGACCGGGTGTTTGTTTGATCTTTGTTTTGAAGGGCAATCTTCCATTATGTGCAACCTGCCCTCCGAAACCAAGATGGGTTACAAGGATTTGGATGAGACCACCGGATTTGTCAATCTGGCCAAA
>CALCRE010000033.1 GCA_937894465.1 uncultured Clostridia bacterium | reverse complement strand
TTACAAAGACGAGGACGGCGTCATTTTCTTTTTTACTCCGGCTCTTTGGGCATATCAGAAAAAGTATATTAATAGTGAATTACCTGACATAGCGAAAACAGACCCGGTCGGAACAGCACACATACTAGCCTTGATCTGTGAAAATTATGATAACTATGTACCTGCGCTGGATCATTACTATACTTTTTATCCGGTATCCAAGATGGCCGGGTCACCTTACCCTTATTACGGTGGATTGTGGACCAACTGGTTTTACAGTGATTTGAATTTTGTAGCCAACATTGCCGAAGCATATGCCCTGGTCAACAAAACAAACGCATTGGATAAAATCGGCGCGGAGACCAGAAGAGATTTGCATACACAAATCCTGTCTATGATCAAGGACACCGTTGATTTTTCCGATTCTTACGGGATTCAAGATTCCAATATGGACCCTACTCAATGGCGGGGATTGATTCGGATTGGAAAAGCATTGCAGCAACCGGACTACATCCATTATGCATTGGAACGGATTGATTCATTCGTCAAAAACTATTATTTGTTTGATGGGTTCTGGAAAGAAGTCACCATGTCCTACCACAATCAAACCACATCGGGATTAATCAGTGTGTTTAGTTTGCTGTCTAAGTATAGCGACCCGGAAGGTTATGTATATCCGGGGACCGGAGAGCGAGTGGACCACTTTAGATTTTTAGACCGATACCCTTTCTTGGAAACGTCACATTCATTGTCCGGTCTGTTAGCCTATCCGAACGGCAAGCATCTTCCCATACAAGATACTCATGCTTCCGGACAAGGAACAAGAACAAAGGAAGCTTTTGAAAATATAATCATGTCGGCTTCCGGGATCGCACGATTAACGGGAAATCCCGATGTCGTGAAAGTGACAGGAACACAAGCAGTATTAACCTATGTTCCGAAATACGGTCATATACATCGTGATACATTGAATATGAACTTGTTTGGTTACGGTGTAGAATTGTTACCGGATTTAGGGTACACTCATACACGCAACCGTTCCTGGACAGCCTCCACATTAGCGCACAATACCGTAGTTGTAAATCAAAGGAACTCCAACGGTACTCACGTCGGCAACACATTACGGTATGTTCCTTCAGAAAATTCTGTTGGCATCATGAGAGCTTTTGATCCGAATGCTTACAGTGAAGCGAATGTATATGACAGAGAAGTGATTTATGTACCCGGTGAAAATGATACCCCTGAAGGGTATATATTGGATCTGTTCAGGGTTTTGGGGGGAGATCGGCATGAATATACATTGAATATGTGTGCCGATTATGATTACGAGCTGACGACTGACATCACGTGGCAAAAAAAATCCGAAACCATGCTACCGGAAGGTGTCCCGTGTGTAAAACCGACAGCTCAAAATGATTCCGGATCGGCATCCGGTCATTACACAGCATACATGTTTGTGGAAGATGTTCAGTGGGCGGAATTAAAAGATCAACCCTTTCAAATCCATTATACAGTCTCTGAAGCCGGAACGTATACGAATGTGGGGTTGAACATCCTCGGAGCAAGCACTACGGGTCACATGTCATTAGGCAGCGCACCTTCCATGAGGGCGACTCGCATGTCCACTTTAAATGATTCAAACGATCAATGCGATGATTACCTTATGGATAAAATGGTTTTGAGAAGAGAAGGTAGTAACTTGTCTTCTTGCTTTGTAACAGTGATGGAACCGTATTCAGCTAAATATCAAGGGAAAATAAAAAGCGTCCAAAGGCTTCAAGTTGAAGGTTTGCATGAATTTGATGTGGTGGTTAAAGTCGTTGCCGATGAATTTACCGACTACATTTTCAGTGCTTTCCGGGAGGACATGGATGTCACCGTGGATCAGATCGAGTTTAAAGGACAATTCGGCTATATACGCCTCCAAAATAAGAAAGCCGTTCTAATGCAAACATTAAATGCTGACGTCCTCTCTTATGATAACACCACAATTTCCGAAAATCGTTCTCTACCCGGCGTTGTTACAGACGTTCTTAACAAATCCGAAGGAGATGCATGGAACGGATTTGTTACAAATGTGAAACCGGACGAAGAATTAATAGGACAATATATAATTGTCAAACATCCGGATCAAACCTATACAGGCTATCAAATCACCGGGATCATAGAAAAGGACGGTTCCTTTGTGATAGACATCGGAAACGCGGAACCGGGATTTGCCTTTATAGGGGATCAACATACCAAAATGATTTTTTATCCGCATACAGAACGAAAAGGTGTCATCGAATTTACAATTGATCATAGCAAAAAATATACAATCAAAAACTGAACGATATCCGAAAACAAGGTGACATAAATGAGACCTTGTTTTCGGATCAACAAATCTTCAAGTGTTTTAACTCTTATCTACTCAAAAATTCTCACATTTTCATGCAATGTACCATTCTTGCCGTATCAGTACTTTTGTCTAAGGAATTGAAATGCTATTCCGGTTATGTTATAGTACACATCGTAATGTATTTTTATGCATACATCATATTGAAAAAAGTGCCACAAACAATGTAACATGAGGTAAGTATATGGACTTCAAATTTTTAGATAAGCCTGAGTACAGCAACATTCCTATTTATAATGTCACAAAGGATAACAGAGGAACCTCGGAAGTCTTTATTGCCAAATACACCCTTATGAAAGAAAAGCAACTGCACCGGCATAAGGGTATGCAGATCAACTACATCCATCATGGCAAAGCAACCCATATCATCAATGGATGTGAGTTTGAATATGTACGTGGAGACATATCCATCATTCTGCCCTATGTCCCCCACTTATTAATTCCAAGCAGCTGTGATCAAACTCAGGTCATTGAATTTGAATTTCTACCGGAGTTCATCAGTCAGAATTTTGTCAATCAAGTGGAAAAAAGCTTTTTTGATTTTGCTTATCTTGAACCTTTTATCTCCTATGAGAATCAAGTAAAAAACATATTAAATTTATCCGGCAGTACACAGGTTGAGGTGGAAAGGTTGCTAGAAGAAGCCTACAGAGAATACAAAGCAGGCCAAACAGGGTTTGCATTAGTGGTAAAATCCATTCTTTTAAAGTTGCTTGTCATTATGGGAAGAGAATTTTCAAAACAAAGAATGGAATCGGAAGATGACTCGGTATACGTAAAACACAAAGAAGCCGTCAATAATGCACTCAAATACATTGATGAGAATTATATCAACGATATTAGTATCGGGGACGTTGCAAAGGTAGTCTCTTTCTCAACCTCCTATTTCAGTTATTTGTTCAGGCTGGCTACTTCCAGCAGTTTCACAGAATACATAATCAATATGCGTATGAGAAAAGCCATGGAACTGTTAAAGGACTCGGATGCACAGGTGTTAGATATTTCACAACAAGTAGGCTATAACAACGTTAGCTATTTCAACAAACTGTTTAAAGAAAAAACAAACCAAACCCCGACACAGTTCCGTAAGCGGAAGTAAGTTTTTCTCCTAAAATAATCGGAGCATACGAAAACAAAGAACGATGAAGAGCATTAAATAATGGTCGTGTAGGCCAAAGGAATCCCCTACCCCTATGCATTGATCAACCTGTAATTTGGTACCCGGTGTTACTGTTGCTGGCATTCATTTGCTCTATGAACCATCTTTCAGCGACATCGGGAATCATGATATGAGGTCCGTCAAACACATCCAGAAAAACCCTAGCTTGAGGATGTTTCTTAGTGATAGCTGTGAATAAGTCCAAACTATGCAGAAACGAAATACTACTGTCATATTTACCGTGAAATATTTTTACATTGGCTTGAGCAATCTCATTAATATATGAAACCGGAGAACGAACCTTGTATTCCTCTACATTATCATCATTAGGAGCTCCACCACAGCATGCTTCAATTCCCTTTACATAAGATTCTGACCCCGGTTTTTCAAAAGTTGCATAACGTTCATCATACCAGCGGCGAACATCGGTTAAAGGGCAAAAAGAGCCTACAGCTTTCCACAATTTTGGCGCATACGCTGCCATCAATAGTGCCATATGGCCACCACCGCTACCACCTACAAGTAATATGTTCTTTTCATCTGCTTGGTGCTCTTTTATCATATATTTTACAGCATCAATGATGTCTTGCTTAGCAGCTTTGGATCCACAAGCAAGTTTCCCATGGGGATTGCTCTTAAGATTAGGTCCTCGAAATTCCGGCAATATTAAATGCCAGTTATTTCTTTTGGCCATGGGCAATAAATGATCAATCTGATTGAATCGGTCGGCACTCCATGTATGTAAACCCACTAATAAAGGAACCGGATCATCTCCTTTGGCTGTATGGATCAAGCAAGGTTGATCCGTGTGATCATAAGTGCTCTTGATATAAATTTCTTTCATAATCTCCTCCCTATTGTACACTTTTAAGAACAAGAAGAATTTCAATCTAAACGGGAAACCTTCCTTGTCGCAGGAGACCGCCTTTGATCTTTTTTAGTACCATCAATAAGATCCAGGAGTTTACATAGGATAGTTCCGCAAATTTCAGCGTCCGAATCAGCTCTATGAGCGTTACTGTTAATCAGTCCAAATGATTTTGCAACCGTATTGAGCCTATAATTCCATAACTCTTTAACATATTTTCTGGACAAGGATAATGTATCTACATAACGAATGTTTGCATCATATCCAAGCCTAGAAAACGTGTTACACAAAAAACCAAAATCAAATTTTGCATTATGGGCACAGAGAATCGTATTACCATCCATTGCTTCATCGAAGAAGTTAGCTAAAGACGGATACACATCCTCCTCTAAGGGGGCGGTTTTAAGCATGTCATTCGTTATTTGATTTACAGCAGATGCCGCTTGAGAGATTCTTTGCTTCGGGTTTACCAATGTACAAAATGAATCGACAGGTTTTCCATCCATAAATAAAACAGTACCAATTTCTACGATTCGGTCAGTTACGGGATTTAAACCGGTTGTTTCAACATCAAAAGCGATGAACTTCTCTTTCAATACTTCAACAACATCGTCAACCGGGATCATGACCGCATGAGCATGCCCCTTTCGTGACGTCAGTATCGTTTTGTTATGTACAGCTTCCTTCTTGTTATATGGTTCCATGTCTCGTTTTAAACCTACCTTTTCTCCAAGTCCACAAGGGCTTACCCATATTATACATTGACCGTTTCCATGAAGTAAATAGATGATCCCAAAGTGTCCAATCAGGATAGAAGGTAAAAAAAGTGTGGCAAAACACTTCGATCAAGCGATCTAAATCGTGATATGAAATTATTACATCATCGGGAAGGCGGTAAAAAGCGATAAAGCTTCACTTAGAATCTTGACTCCATACTTGTGTTACAGCCTCGGAGACTTACACTCGATACCAACAATCATTGCATTGGATTGACTACGCTTGACACCAAACACCGACGATCAACCCGATAATTTGCAGCTTAGAAGTTACATTTTTCCGTTCTGTCCGGCTGCTTCTAACTTACCCAAAAGATAAAGGAACGCAATAGCCGGTACACGCAAAATTGGGACGACTGTATCGTGTTTTGTAATGCCGAAATTGTCTAACTGTTTTGTAATTAAAAAAGCGCTAGTCACTTTCGATACTTCATCTTTGCATAATTCTACAATGGCATCTGTGGCAGAGATATGGGAGTTGTTTCGATATTTAACTTCACAAAGAATTTTTTCTCGGGGAAGTTCTACCACAACATCGACCTCTTTCTGATTGTCCTTTGCCTTTCTAAAATACCCAACCTGTGCCGTGCTACTTTCATAGAAGGATATGATATGTTTATAAACTGTTGTTTCCACTATAACTCCAAGCTCTCTTTCATCCGAAAGGACATCATCAATCATCAGCACTGCATTTCGGATCGCCGCATCAGCAATAAAAATTTTTGGTCTTCCCTTTAATGATCCTTTACTACCCACATCCATAGGCTTGGCCGGATAGATGAGATTTGACATTTCCAGTGCTCGGATGTAACTATCAATCGTAGAAACTGAGGTGTTCTCGAGCTCTTTTGACGCAGTAGATGCATTAAAAATCTCTGTCGAGTTCATACAGAGGTAGAGGAACAGCCTTTCCATTAAAAGCGGGCTTCGGATATTGAATAGGGTCAGCACATCACGCTTAATAACTTTATCGACCACATCCTCTCGCAATATCCTTTGAGCATACATATCATCATCAGTTAGAACAAGCTCCGGGAAGCCTCCTATCGTTAAATACCGGTTAAAGTGATTTTGGAGTGGATAAAATCTGTCCATTAAATCACCCAATTCTGCATTGCTCATCTTCACAAGCTCTGTTGGTCGTAAATTCTCAGGCAATATAGGCTCCTCAATCTGAAGAAGCTTGCAATATTCATAAAACGACATGGTTGGAACTTTCAAAACACTCCACCTGCCTGTGCCACTGTCTGCCGAGCATTTCTCCAAAATAGGGCTTGCCGAACCTGTTGCAAGAAGACGAATATCTTTTCTGCTATCATAAATAACCTTCATCCATAGTTCCCAATCATCCGTGTATTGAACTTCGTCAAAGAAAATATATCTTGTTCCCTCAAGAGGATACAATGACTCATATAAAGATAGCACACTCTCGACATTAATTAGCTTTAAGATCGGATTATCAAAGGTCGCGTAAAGGATATTTTTCGGATCCACACCTTCTTCAATCAAATGATCCATAATTTGATACATGATCGTTGTCTTACCGACACGTCTTACTCCGGATAGAACTACAAATCTGCGGATGCTCTTATGTTTAAGCATTTTAACAGCTTCAAAATAAACCAGACGCTTTTGTGGTTTGCTCTCCTCCTTGATCGCATAGGGAATCCGCCACCATGGATTATATTGTCTTAACACTTTTATAACTTGCTCATTACTTACTATAGCCATAAAGCACCTCCATAATATCATTATTCCCATGGATATTGCAAACCATACCTTGTAATCTCCTTATTATTTTACTAAGTATATTGTATCAACTGTCGACACAAACGGCAAGTGTAATTCGAAATGTATTTGCCATTTAAAGAAAATTTACTTCAATGGTATAGTATCTCAGCAGTACCAAAAATTCTGTTAGTAAAATATTAATTTCAACAATAATAAATACAGTAACGCTTGTTCGTTCAATATAACCATAAGACATTATCTTGGTTTATTTGTTCACGTTCCGGACTTAGAAATTTTTTAATTCATCGCAACAAAGCTATAACTTACAATTTTTACTTGAACACTGTCATGTTAGGCTAGTACCAACACTGAGAATTAAATATCATCAATTTTAAAAATGGAAATAGAATGTAATTACAAAAGCGAGAACCCATCATATTTTAAGTTGAAGGATGTGTAACAAAACCGTCATTGCAAAGGTTGAAAAAGAAATATATGCCCTCATCGGTTTAGCTTAAAAAAGCTGCGCACCTTCGGACTTCACGGTCCAAGGTGTTTTTTTGTTGTTTTGATGATTAATGTTCAAAAGACGGATCTAGACCTGCAAATTTCCAATGGAAAGATACGATATTGGTTACCGGACGATTTCCATCCTGAATGTTATGGACAGACACCGCCATACTAAAGGGTTTTACCCGGTATACTATTGCTTATCAATTTTTACAAACCCCTACTTACTACATGGTATACTTAAAACATAGCGTATCCAAAGAAGAACGGAGGGAGTCTTCCACTACATCACTTTATTAATTTTCCAGAGTTTATCTCCTGTAGAATATCTACATGCTTATAATTTTTGACCACTTCAATAAGACTCTTCATTTCATTAGTTACAACCTTATTTTTATGATACACGACACTAAAATACCTGTCCCAGTCACGGTCAATATTTTGAATGACATGTATCTGCCCTCTTTTAATTTCCTCTTCTACTAGTCGAATAGAAATAACTGCTAAGCATTGATTTTCAATAATAGCTTTTTTAATTGAAGCAGAGCTATTTCCCTCGAAAACTATTTTTATAGGCATTGAATTCTCCAACATATACCTTTCAAAAAGCTCTCTAGTTCCGCTTCCCTTTTCTCTCATGGCAAAGTGCTCATTTGCTAGGTCTGCAAGTTTAACAACTTTCTTTTTTGCAAAAGGATGTTCTGTACTACAAGCAAGAATCAAGCAGTCATTTACTTCAGGAATACATATCAAATCCTGACTTTTAACCTGCCCCTCTACTATACCTATATCCAGTTCAGACTCTAACAGCTTTTCTTCTATATCCTTTGTATTATTTACATAAGAATAGGTTTCAACATTCGGATTCATTTGCTTAAAGTTTTTAACAACATCACCAAGAATGCAGCTACCCACTGTAATAGTTGCACCAATTCTGATTTTCTCTGCATAATTAGCTTGAAATATCTTTTCTTCCATATCATCAAACTGCGTTACTAAGCTTCTTGCATAAAAAAGAAACCTTTTACCTTTTTCGGTTATATATAATTTTCTATTGATTCGCTCAAATAAGAGGATCCCATAATACTCCTCAAGTTCTTTAATTGCTTGACTCACTGTCGGTTGCGAAATATACAGTTTATTTGCGGCAGCACTCATTTTACCGCAATCTGCTACTTCGACAAATATTCTTAAATGCCTTATTGTCACAATGTTCACTCCTTAAATTAATTGATAGGTTTTACCTATGACTATTATAATAATATATCATTTTATTATTAACTAAACAAGTGATACACTGTTATAAAGATGCTGAGAAAATGAAGGGTGTGATTATATGAAGGTTCTAATAATTGGCGGTGTAGCCGCAGGTACTAAGGTAGCAGCAAAGCTAAAACGTGAAAATTTTGACTATGAAGTTACAATTTTAACCAAATCTAAAGAAATTTCTTATGCAGGCTGTGGATTGCCCTACTATGTTGGCCAGGTAATCTCAGACCGCAGTCAATTAATTGTTAATACTCCTGATAACTTTTCAAATTTGACAGGAGTTCGTATACTGACTGAAGTTGAAGTAACAAAGGTTAATCCTGTAGAAAAAACCGTGGATGCACTGGATTTAAAAACGAATATAGCGAACAATTATAAATACGACAAACTGGTTATTGCATCCGGTGCCAATGCCATCATTCCATCAGTGGATGGAGTAAATTTAAAAAATGTGTTCTTTATGAGAACCCCGGATGATGCAGTCGCCTTACGTGAGGCCGTTGAATCAGGGAATATAAAGCGTGTTGTTGTAGTTGGCGGTGGATACATAGGACTTGAAGTTGCTGAAAATCTATCTTCTTTAGGTGTTAGGGTTTCCGTTATTGATATGGCAAAACATATACCACCCGGTTTTGATGAGGAGTTTTCTGAATATATTGAAAACCATTTAGCTGATCAAGGCATTATGACATTTACTCAAACAAAGCTTGAAGCCATCCTTGGTGAAGAAAAGGTTGAAAAGATCCAGACAAACAAACGTGCTATAAAAGCTGACGCTGTTATACTTTCCGTGGGAATAAGAGCCAACACAGGTTTTTTAACGGATACAGGCATTGAATTAATGCCAAACAAAACTATTAAAGTAAATGAGTTTCTACAAACAAATATTGAAGATATATATGCGGTTGGGGACTGTGCTACCGTAATTAACAGGCTTACAAAAGAACCTGTCTGGTCTCCTATGGGATCTACTGCTAATATCGCCGGTCGCGTTGCCGCAAAAAATATTGCCGGTGCCAATATAGATTATCAAGGTGTTCTGGGAACTGTAGTTGCTAAACTTCCTGAGCTTAATATAGGAAGAACAGGTATGACGGAAGTTGCTGCGAAACAAGCCGGTTTTGATGCTATAAGTGTTGTAACTGTTGTAAGCGATAAAGCTCACTATTACCCCGGTTCTTCCAATTTTATAGTTAAGATGATAGCAGACAAAGAAACGAAACGGTTGTTAGGTCTGCAGGTACTTGGCAAGGGGGCTGTAGATAAAATGGTTGATATTGCGGTTACGGCAATATCCATGGGAGCAACTCTTGAAGATGTTGAAAATATGGATTTAGCTTATGCTCCTCCATTCTCAACAGCAATTCATCCTTTCTGTCATACTGTGAATGTTTTATTAAATAAAATCAGCGGTACCTTTGAAACATTAACTCCGGCTGCTTATATTGCCGGTGAAGCTGAAGATTACAAAATAATTGATGTCTCTCTTACTCCAGGCATAGAAGGAGCACCTTATATTGATCTTACAAAGGTTACCGGAGAGCTTCCTGAATTTTCAAAAGACGAAAAACTTCTTTTAGTATGTACAAAGGGTAGAAGAGCTTATTTGCTTCAAAACCGTTTAAAGAATTTTGGCTACAATCATACATTAGTTCTTGAAGGTGGTACCACCTTTAATGAAGTAACATTATAAATTAAAAATTAATTATTGGAGGATAAAATTATGGCATGTTTAACTGTCAGTGCAGCAGATGAAAAAAAAGTAAAAGCTTTGGGTTTTCTAAGTAACAGAGGTACTGATAACTTCTCAGGAAGAATCATTACAATAAACGGCAAAATAACAGCTGCTCAGAATAAGTGTCTGTCAGAAGCTGCTGAGCTTTTCGGAAATGGCGTTATAACTTTCACGACCAGATTAACTGTGGAAGTTCAAGGAATTCCTTATGATAAGATTGAAGACTTTAGAGCATATATTGCCAAGGAGGGTCTTGTAACAGGAGGTACGGGTTCTAAAGTGCGTCCGGTTGTAGCTTGTAAAGGAACAACCTGTCAATATGGATTAATAGATACTTTTGAGTTATCCGAAGAAATACATGAAAGATTTTTTAACGGATATTCAGAAGTTAAGCTTCCTCACAAATTTAAAGTTGGTGTTGGTGGATGTCCGAATAATTGTGTTAAGCCTGACTTAAACGACCTTGGAATTGTAGGTCAAAGAATACCTGATTATAATGAAGATGAATGTATGGGGTGTAAGAAATGTTCCGTAGAAGAGTCTTGCCCAATAAAAGTGGCTAAAATCGAAGACGATATTCTTAAAATAAACAAAGATGAGTGCAACCACTGTGGTAGATGCATTGGGAAATGCTCCTTTGATGCAATAAATGACGGTACAGTCGGGTATAAGATATATATTGGAGGAAGATGGGGAAAATACGTAGCTATGGGTATACCTCTTAATAAGATTTTTACAGACAAAGAAGAAGCCTTAAATATAATTGAAAAGACTATACTTTTATACAGAGAACAAGGTAAAACCGGTGAGCGTCTGTCTCATGCATATTTCGCTTCAACGGAACCCCTGTTTCGCGTTAGCGGTGTGAGGAGTTCAGCTGAAGCGGTGTAAATGTAAGAGAATTTCTTGCTATATGTTAATAGACC
>CALCRE010000032.1 GCA_937894465.1 uncultured Clostridia bacterium | reverse complement strand
TGCCTGTTCTATTGTCGGAAATACTTTCAAAATTTTTAAATATCCTGTCCTCTGCTTCTGCGTCGAGAGCGGCGGAGGGTTCGTCAAAAATTATAATTTCAGCGTTTTTAAAATAGGCGCGGGACAAAGCGATCTTTTGCCATTGTCCTTTGGATAACTCCACACCGTGATCGTCAAATTGCCGCGTCATATATGTATCTAGTCCTTTTTCGAATTTATCATAATTTTCGTTAATCCCGCTTTGCTCTAAAGCCTTAATTATTTCTGTATCCTTATCTTGTCTTTGCATATCCGACAATGCTATATTGTCGCGTAGAGTAAGCGGATATTGTACAAAACTTTGGAAAAGTACTGAAAACATTTTTCTAACATCATTTATATCGTAATCCGACATCGGATAACCGTTTATAAGAATTTGCCCTGATTCAATTTGATATAATCCAAGCATTAATTTTATAATAGTGGATTTGCCCGAGCCGTTTATGCCTACGATTGAAAGTTTATCACCGTTTTTCAATGTAAACGAAGTTCCTTGAAGCACTAGCTTATCAGTGAATGGATACTTAAAATACACATTATCGAACGTCAATGATTCAAATTTTTCAAGTGTTCTTATACCGCCATTATCATCAGGGCAAACAATTTTTTCAAATTCAAAAACACGTTTCATCCTATCTGTGAAAACAGTATACCATAAAGCGATCGCCTGCATGATCGCTTGGAATGAACCGCTTGCCGTAAATACGAAACCTGTATACAAAACAACGTCACCGATTGTAATTTTTCCGTCGAGTGCTTGGATAACTACAAATATTATGAATATTATCTCGCCACTCCGCCTGATGACTTCTGCAAATAATGAAGCACTTAATTTCTTTTTATCAATTGCTTTGTTGGCTTTGCGATATATATCTTTTTCGGTGTCATATCTTTCCTTGATCGGTTTGGTCAAGTCGTACATACGAACATCTTTGGCAGGCCAAATGTCTGTTAGCATCCAGCGATAATAACAAAATTTACGAACATCCGGTGCCGTTTTTCTCCTGAAAGCTTCGCTTTTACGGTCAAAAATGACGTCGATAATAATACCCGGAACAGACAGTAATAAAAATAATAATGAAACCCAAACATTAAAAACAATCAGTGCAATAAATGCTACGCAAAATAAATAAAACCCTGATATAATTTCAGTCATCCTTAATGTAAAATTAACCGCGGAATGCTCTGCGAATTGTACATCATTAATTAAATCTTCGCCAAATGATGTGTCGATCACAGATAATGGTAACTTTTCGAGTTTTTCCAAAAGCTTAACATTATACCTATGTTCAGCTTTTTCAGATATTGAGTTTTCAATAATTGTGTTAGCAGAAGAAATCGCTTGTTTTAAAAGCAATGCTCCTATGTAAAGTAGAATAATTAATATAAGTAAAGATATGTTCGGTTGTTCTAATGATATTTCATCAATTATTCTTCTAATGATATCAATATTTACTAAAACAATTGTTTTATCAACTACATTTAATAACAAATAAAATAGAATCATTAACTTACTAGAATTATAAACTAGTTGCACGGAATATAGGATTGACTTAAAAAATAATTTCATTTGTCTTGTTTGCTTCATTTCCTAAGAGAAACCTTTCTTTTAATGATTTATCCACTGTGTATTTGGTTAACATTAGTTATTAATCCAATTACCATATTATTATCCCACGTTTATGTAGTGCTATCAACAGATAATACAATTTTTTATCATTTTTGTTTAACAAAAAAATTTCATGACGATTTTACAGGGGTATTCATTCTTCGAAAAGATCGTACTACCACTTTCGAGGATCACATTCGCCTAAAAGCAACCCATCATTTTCCGACCAATGCACACTTTTTGTAGCCCAATCTTCATCAAAGCTTTCTTTTGTAAAAGCCTTATCACACACCACATCTTATTGAACCTCATATAACGTATTATTCATCATCTTTGAAATCTACAAAAAGTACATTCATAACTCTAAAACCGTTATTTCGATATTTACGATTCATTGTACCAACTTGCTTGCTTATACCACAGCCGAGCGTATTCATTTCTGTTGCTAAGCAACTGCTCATGGGTTCCGACTTCAATAATTTCTCCATTTTTCATAACAATAATTTTATCGGCAAATTTACAAATACCCACTCGGTGTGATATGATGACCGCCGTATTCACTTGGGTAATATCAATAAACTTTGTTAGGATGTCGTATTCTGTCATAGGGTCGATTGCAGCTGTCGGTTCATCAAGAATAAAAATTGCACAATCTTTATTCAAACCACGTGCAATTGCAACCTTTTGCCATTGACCACCCGAGAGCTCCACCCCATCAAATTCACGCCCAAGCTGAACGTCTAATCCTCCGACTTGTGCAACAATGTCTTGAATCTCTGCATGCTTAATTGTATTCATTAATTTTTGATCGTTTTCAATTTGATTAGGTGTGCTTATGCCAATGTTCTCGCGTAAACTCAATCGGTACTTGACAAAGTCCTGTGATACAACAGAATAATGCTTGTAAAAGCTCTCTTTTTCCAACTCTTCAAAAGGAATTCCATCATACAACATCTCTCCGCTCTTCGGTTGATATACCCCTGCAATGATTTTTGACAAAGTTGTTTTACCGGATCCATTCTCGCCGACAATTACAATACGTTCTCCTTTATTAATTTCAAAGGATATATCTTTCAATACTCTATCCGGGCTGTTTGGATATTTGAAAGATATTTCTCTTGCTTCAAGTTTGGTGTGCAATGGCTTACAAGGTATCTTTCCACTGGTTTCTATCTCATGATCAAAAAAATCATAATAGTCACCGGCAAAATTAGCTTGTTTATTCTGTTCTGTAATCATTCCGACTAATTTTTCCACATAAAATTGTAATGAGCTAAACGCGGCAATACAAGCACTGAACTGACCAATTGTTATGATATCCTTTTTCATGAAATGAATGGACAAAGCAATGCTTGCAGCAAAGGCCAGCAGTTTAAAAATGTCACAGAACAAAAACACATTCGTACTTTTCATATCAAAATTGAAGTCTTGATCCAAGCATTCATCCCGTTCTTGCGTCCATTTATCTATAAAATAATCTTCGATGTCCATCGTTCGTAATTCTTTAATCGTATCTTTACCTGTCAAGACATTCCACAAATAATCACGGCGCCGAGAAAGTGGTGTTTGTTTTCTTTTATAACGATACAACTCATTATTGTATATCCACTTTGTAATAAGTGTTGGTACAATACTGATGACAGCCAACGGTAGAAACAAGATATGAAATCTTGACAGTACAATGACAATTCCAACAAATCGAAATATAATCGGAGCAAAATCGGTAAAACCGTAGAAATAATTAAGCAAACCGTTGTTCTTAATACATGCTGTAGCACGTGCAATTTCGTTGTGAAACTCAGGTCTTTCAAAATTTATTAGAGGTAGAGAAACAATTTGAGAGTGAAGCCTCTGTATAAAACGATGTTGCTTTACGAAAATTCGCAGATCATTTATGTAGTATTCAATCAGTGAAAGAAATAACGGCAGTGCATATACTCCTATAAATACATAGCTTATACCTAACAAATCTTGTTTGCTCACGAAGCCGCTGTGATATCCTCCCATTGCATCAAACAATTCCGCTGTTATGGTAACCTGGTATAGGGCAATGAAAGCATATACCACTTTTAGTAACAGTATAACGGTAATCTCTGCCGGCATAGTAGTATATAAGTCTTTTGTCACTCGTCCAAAATATCTTAGATTGTTTTTTTTCGGTTTTTTAGTATCGATTGACATTCGTTACCCCTTTACACTCGGTTTATACCAAGCACTTTGCATTTGAAACATCGTTGAATAAAGCTTATTGTCTTTTAACAATTCTTCATGGGTTCCGCAACCTATAACTTCTCCGCCATCTATTACAATAATTTTGTCTGCTATTCTTGCAGATGCCAAACGATGTGATATGATTACCGCACCACGGTTACGCAAAACCTTTACAAAGGATTCATACATAGAACTTTCCGCTACAGGGTCTAATGATGCAGTCGGTTCATCAAGAATAATAAAATCGGCTGATGATAAAAATGCTCTCGATATGGCAATACGTTGCCATTGCCCTTTTGATAAATCAATTCCGTCTTCAGTCAGCCGCCCTAAATTACGATCCAAGCCTTTTTGTAGTAAAGACTCAGCACTTGCTAATTCTAACGCTTCGGATAATTTCTTATCATCATGTAGTTTCGTTAAATCACCAAAAGCCACATTTTCACGAAGTGTCATCTGATATGGTACGAAATCCTGAAAAACAACCGAAAGAACCCGACTTATATCATTCTGGGAAAGGGTGGTTATATCTTTACCGCCAATAAATATGCGCCCGCTGTCAGGTTTATATAACCCACACATCAATTTGACTATTGTTGATTTTCCCGAACCATTTGCACCGACAAGCGCAACTTTTTCTCCGCTTTTGATCGTCAGATTCAGATTGTGTAATATTTTTCGAGTGGTATCCGGATAGGTGAAGCAAACATTTTCAAACACGATATCCCCCGTAGGAGGCATTCCTTTATCTGTTTTTTCTTGACGCTCATCAAATGCCATAAACTCTCGGTAATATTCAATTTCTATTGCTCTTGTCACCAAGCTTGATGTGCTATAAGATGTGGTGATCAATACGGAAAATAACTTCCCAATTGAACTTATAATTGAAACAGCCACACCAAGGCTGATATTTCCGTTAATAAATCCTATTGCTAAGCTTATAACGGTAAAAGCGGTATATAGAATTTTCAGAGTAGATACTACGGTTGACGTCTTTAATGTTTCTTTTGTTATTTTCTTGTATCGAGAAAATATTTTTTCATTGATAAGATTCCATAATTGAAACAAATAATTTTTTGCATTAAAAATCTTTATCTCGTATGCAGAATGTTTATCGGTAAACAACCCTTGCAGATAGTCCCTCTTCCGGTGATCCGTCGTTGCTTCTTTTAATAAATCCATTTGCTTTTTTGTGTTTTTAAAATCCAGTATACTCATGGGAATACCAATAAGAGCGGCACCTAAACCAATCCACACGGATGCGGCGAAAAACACAATAGCGATCCCGACTAAATTAATGATTGATTTTGTGCTTGTGACAACCGAGAAAAAAGTATTATGTACTGTCTGCTGAGGATTTTGTGTCATACGTGTAACAATGTCTTTAAAACGGCTATTCTCATAATACCGGTATTCAATTGAAGAAAATTTTCTGATGACGGCAGGAGATAATGTTTTTGTTAGCTTCCTATTTAAGTAACGTCCCATTTTTGCCAGTGAAAACCGATAAACTCCCGCGGCAATAAGGGATGTAACATACAGTACACCCCATAACCAAACAGAAGAAACGGCATTGGCACTGTTTGAATATTCTACAACACTGTCGATTAAATATTGTAAAAATAGAATTTGAATCACTGAAAATGATGAAGAGACGAGGGAAACAACAATGTATGTACTTGATATCACAGGAGCATAAGTAAACATCGTTTTTAATGCAAAAATACTGTTTCTAATGACAACCAAAATCTTCTTATGCAAAGAGTTCACCTCCTAAAT
>CALCRE010000031.1 GCA_937894465.1 uncultured Clostridia bacterium | reverse complement strand
TGGCTCCCCAAGTAGGACTCGAACCTACGACCCTGCGGTTAACAGCCGCATGCTCTACCTGCTGAGCTATTGAGGAATAAATTGCCCTTTTGCTTTCGTTTTAGGGCACATTTTGTATTATACACATTATGGGCATTCGGGTCAAGTGTTTTTTTTAATTTTTATGAAATCTTCTTGAACAGCTTCTTGAACACTTGAGCATCTTTATATCCCCTTCTTCTTATTATGCATCTTTACCGAAATTATATTAACATGATCAGTGTTCCCGCTACGATAAGGCAGAGGCCTACAGTTGACTTTCTTGTCAATCTTTCCTTGAATACTAAATAGGAAAAGGCAATTGTTACAAGAATACTCAGCTTGTCTATTGGAACTACTACACTCGCAGGACCGCCCCGCAGGGCTTTGTAATAACATAACCATGAAGCTCCTGTAGCAACACCGGACAAGCAGATAAACAGGAGCTCTTTCTTTGGAACATCATGTATGGTGTGTTGCTTCCCGGTCACAAAAACTACAACCCATGCCATAATAAGTACAACAGCAGTTCGGATTGCCGTTCCAAGACTAGAGTCTACACCTTCAATTCCCATCTTGCCAAGAATAGTGGTAAGGCTGGCAAACACAGCAGACAAAACTGCATATATAAGCCATGATTTGCCATTGGTCTTTTGTTGCCCATCTGTATGCTTTTTCTGAATCATAAGATAAGTACCGATCGCTATCAGAACAATAGCAATACACTTTGTCCATGTGATTCCCTCTCCGAGAAAAACCAGAGCAAGAAATATAGTCAGTACCGTGCTTGATTTGTCGATCGGCACAACTTTGTTAATATCACCAAATTGTAATGCCCGGAAATAGCATAGCCATGATGCACCCGTCGATAATCCGGACAAAATAAGAAATGTCCATGTATATGCGCTTACGGTAGTGATGCTACTTCCGGAACCCACTATTAAAACCATTATCCATGAAAAGACCAAAACAACGATCGTGCGTATGGCGGTGGCTACATTGGAATCGGTATTCATTATTCCACACTTTGCCAAAATCGCAGTCAATCCTGCAAAAAAGGCTGAAGCAAATGCGAATGCAACCCACATAAAAATACCCCCCCCTTTAAAAAAGGAAGAGTGTCCATGTAAAACTCTTCCCTCTTTCCCTCATGTGAAACAAATTACAGTGTAGTATTATGCAGCATCTTAATCCAAGTAATCCTTCAGTTTCTTACTTCTGCTGGGATGACGCAATTTACGAAGGGCTTTTGCTTCGATTTGCCGTATTCTTTCCCTGGTTACTTTAAACTCTCTTCCGACTTCTTCTAAAGTTCTGGCTCTTCCGTCGTCTAAACCGAAACGTAAACGAAGTACTTTTTCTTCTCTACCGGTTAGAGTATCCAAAACATCATTCAGTTGCTCTTTTAACAAGATATGAGCTGCTGCTTCTGCCGGTGCAGGTGCGTCGTCGTCCGGTATGAAGTCGCCCAAATGACTGTCTTCCTCTTCACCGATAGGCGTTTCCAAAGACACAGGCTCTTGGGAAATCTTCATGATCTCCCTTACCTTTTCTACCGGTATATTCATTTCCTCGGCAATTTCCTCCGGTTTGGGATCTCTGCCTAATTCCTGTACCAATTGTCGAGAAACTCTGATCAATTTATTAATGGTTTCAACCATATGTACCGGTATACGTATGGTTCTTGCTTGGTCGGCTATTGCTCTGGTTATGGCTTGTCGGATCCACCATGTGGCGTAGGTGCTGAATTTATATCCCTTTCTGTAGTCGAACTTTTCAACAGCCTTGATCAGACCTAAGTTTCCTTCCTGGATAAGGTCCAAAAACTGCATCCCTCTTCCTACATATCTTTTTGCGATACTTACCACTAACCGAAGATTGGCTTCAGCAAGCTTCTTTTTGCTTTCTTCATCGCCTTTTTCCATCGCTTTTGCCAACACAACTTCTTCGTCAGCCGTCAACAAACTGACTTTCCCGATTTCCTTCAAGTACATTCTTACGGGATCGTCTATACTGATACCTTCCGGTACACTTATATCAGTGTCTTCTGTCTCGATATCCTCGGTATCGTCCTTTTCTGTATCACCGTCCAATGAAATGCCGGCTTTTTCAATGATTTCGTAAATCTCCACAATTTCTTCAGGAGAAATTTCCACTTCTTCATAAGCGTCAATAATATCTTGATCGGTTAATTTTCCCGTAACTTTTCCTTTTTCAAGCAGTTCATTTAATATTAATTTTTTATCTGTATTAACCATATAATCCCTCCGGTCGTTCTTTTATACCTATTTCGTATCTTGTTTTTCAATTCATTAATCTTTTATATTTTCCGATATAACATCATACTCTATACTGATTTTATCGTTTTAAATTTTTCAGTTCTCGGTTTAATCTAGTAAATTCATCTTTTAATTCTTTTCGCTTTTCGTCATCGCTCGTATTGCTCATAGCGACAAGCACTTCATTGTACCTTTTTTCAGTTTTGCTCAATCGATTTTTCATAATCATTTCATCAATGGCTTTACCCACCAATTCTTTTGATTCGAAATGGGTATTTTGGAGCACTTGTGCAAATAATGCGGCCTTGTCTTCATCAAGCATTTGCATTAACGATGATGGTCTCACTGTTTTTTTGTTGCGATAATTTTTCTTCATCTCCTTGTATATCAATAAATGATCATTATCTTCAAAAAATGTGTCCCCTTCCTTTGCATTGAATTCAGGTATGTAATCATTATCCATCGCCAGTAAAATCAACAGTCTTCGCTCTATGTCAGCGGAATCGTTTTTTGTTTCCATTGTCGTTGGTGCTTCTACTTGTAATTTTCCCGTATCCTTTGTTTTATACACTTTTTCATTTTTATATACCTCTGAAAGTATTGCCTCAAGCGAGATTCCGTAATCATGGGCAATTTTCTTCCCATACATTTCCACTTCCACGCGATTGTCTATCTTTGCCAATGCCCCGGCAATCAGATTCAGAAATTCAACTTGCCCCGCTGTAGTCGACATGTCACAATGTTTCTTATATACCTTGACTTTGTATTCCACCAACGGATCAGCTTTGTCCATCAACTTTCTGAAAGCTCCGGCGCCTTCGCTTTTTATGTAATCGTCGGGATCCTTTCCGGACGGAATGGTTATGACCTTGACATTGCAACCCTTGTCAGCCAAAACATCCATTCCCTTCAACGCCGCTGTTTGTCCGGCCAAATCCGCATCATAGCATATGATGACATTCTTGGTGTACCTTTTTAACAGCAATGCTTGTCTTTCTGTCAGCGCTGTTCCCAAAGAAGCGACCACATTATCGATTCCGGCTTGATACAATGAGATTGCATCCATGTATCCTTCCACTATAACAATGTTGTTTTGTTCGGATTTTCTTGCATAGTTCAGAGCGTACAGATTGTCTTTTTTTCTGTAGCTTGGAGTTTCCGGCGAATTCATATACTTGGGTAACTGATCGTCCAAAACTCTTCCTCCGAATGCAATGACATTCCCTCGAACATCAAATATGGGAAACATCAGCCTGTTTCGAAATCTGTCAATAATCGTTTCTTTCTTTGTTCGCAAACCTAAACCCGCTGTCAGGATCTCATTTTCCTTGTAACCTTTTGTTACCAAATATTTAACCAAAAGATCCCATGAATCCGGTGCAAACCCCAATCCGAATCTTTTCACAGTGGACGGATTGATCTGCCTTTTCTTCAAATATTCCAAAGCTTCTTTTCCGCGTCCCGCTTTTAAATTCTGATAGAAAAACTGTGCTGCAACCGTGTTCATTTCAATGGTTCGATTTATTATCTCGGCTTTTTTATTGCTCCTTTGTCCTCCTTTTTCAGGCAATTCCAATCCGGTTTTGTCGGCCAAATATCTTAACGAATCGAAGAAATCCAAACCTTCTTTGGATCGGATGAATGTAATTACATTCCCACCTTTTTTGCAGCCAAAACAATAATAGGTCTGCTTGTCCCGACTAACATGAAACGACGGTGTTTTTTCATTGTGAAAAGGGCATAATCCGATATACTCGTTTCCTTGTCTTTTTAAACCGGTATAATCGGAAATGATATCCACAATATCAATTTTGCTAATAAAATCGTCGTACATATAACTCTCCTGATAACATTTTGGCATACGACATGACATATGCACACAAAGTTGTCACTGAAATAATATAATTCGACAAACATTCGAATAATCCTTTTATTAAAAAGACAAAACAATGGTCTCTATTTTTATTCACAGGTTTTACCTTTTTTATACATCAATACTCATCCAAAATTTGGGAACAAAGTATTTTTCAAATATTTTCACAGCAAATCGGTCAGTCATACCGGCAATATAATCACAAATGATTCTGTCCTTTGCTACATCACCGGCTGCTGAAATATATTCATCCTCGATGACACCTTCATTTTTATATAAATATCCATATAAATACTCCAACATATTTTCAGCTTTTTTTTCTTCTTTTTTTGCGATGGAGTCCACATAAACATGTTCGAACATAAATTGTCTTAAAACATCCATTGCATCGGAAAATTCACGACTCATTATAATGGAGGAGGTGTGTTTACTATGGTGAACAATATTCTTTACCATGGAATCGATCCGTTCTCCAATTGTTTTCCCGAATAATTGTTGACATTGTTTGGGAATTTGATCCTCAGTAATCACCTTTCCGGTGATGGCATCATCAATATCATGATTGATGTATGCGATTCGATCAGCCATGCGGACAACTTTTCCCTCCGGTGTGAATGGTAACGTGTCACCGGTATGGTTTAATATACCGTCTCTAACCTCCATTGTCAAATTTAATCCTTTTCCTGACTCCAACACGTCCACAACTCGAAGGCTTTGTTGGTTGTGTTTGAATCCTAAAGGACAAACCCGGTTCAACACCCTTTCCCCGGCATGCCCGAAGGGTGTATGGCCAATATCGTGACCGTGGGAAATGGCTTCGGTCAAATCCTCATTTAATTTTAAACTTCTTGCGATGGTTCTAGCGATTTGAGAAACTTCTAATGTATGGGTTAACCGTGTTCGATAGTGATCACCTTCGGGAGAAATGAAAACCTGGGTCTTATGTTTCAGCCTTCGGAATGCTTTGCTGTATAGAATACGATCCCGGTCCCGTTGAAAGTCAGTTCGTATCTCACATTTTTCTTCAGAATTATTCAGCCGACCCAAAGATCTCTTGCTCAATGTTGCGTACTCGGACATAAATTGTTCTTCGTAACTTTCCCGTTCTTCCCTTAGATTCAAACACATTCACCTTCCTTTATCAGTAGTTCTATATATACTATTTTCAATACTATTCACGAAATACCTTTATTTTCGTCAAAAAAAGTAATGAAATTCGGGAAATTTCATTACTTTTCAATTTATATCATATTTATGAAGGTTTAATTATGTATCAGTTACTCCTTTCAGGCAGATCGGAGATCTTGGATAACTTCAAATACTGAAACAGGAGTGACAATGTTATTTTTTAATAATGATACCAGTCGTTTAATTTCGTCTTCGTCACCGGTATACTCCTCTATCTTTACAGATTCAAGTTCTATATCCTGCATTTTTTTCTTGACTTCGAAACCATATACCGGGTTTACCAAATCCCCCTTGCAACCGGTAACCAATATATGGTATTCGAGTGTGTAACAATTGGTGTCTTCGCAAATAAACGATTCTTTTCCGACGATCATGTTTCTCATAATATCTTCTCCCATCAATAAGTATTTTCTAAACCACATCATGATGTGGTTACCACATGTGTTAACCACATTATAATGTGTTACGACTCATCTGGAAATAAAAACTTATCAACAAATATCGAGGAAATATTGAAAATCCCGTTCATTTGACCTGGAAAATGTCGATAATTGTCGAATTCATGCTTGTCCTTGTCGATTTTTTGCGAAGTTATCTTGGTTTATATATATTCTATTCGGCTTTTGATCCATTTATTCTTGATTATTTCCACACTTGCAGTAATCATTTCCAAAGAACTTGATTCCTTGAGCATTATATAATAGTCTTTGATCATGGAATGAAGCTTACTTTCTTTAGGAATATCACAAACCATCGTGATGGCATTGTCAATACCCTGCTCTTGCACTGTTTGGTCGACCTGATCGGAGCCTGCGTCTTGCGGAGCTTCGAATAAAAACCCTGCAGCAATACCAAGACAGATAGAAGCCGGTAATATCTTATTTTTATCACAGAGTTTTGCAGCGCCCACTAATCGATCCTCAGGAGACAGCTTTCTTTTTGTATCCCTTCCCACGCGATTCACAGTATCTCCTAAAGAAGGATTTTGAAAACGATATAGTAAATCTTCACTGTGACAAGATAATGCCGTCATATCTTCTCCGTGCTCCTTAGACATGGCTAATGAAGATTCCGAAAGGGCTTTCATCACTAAAACCTTAATTGCAGGATCCATACATGCTTGCCATATGAATTCATATCCTTTGTATTTTCCTAAATAAGCCGTCATGGCATGAGCCATGTTGTGCATGTACAATTTCCTTTGGATGTAAAAATCAAAAGGTTCATAAGGCACCATGTTTTTTACATAAGGTATTTCTCCACGAAAGCCTTTTTTGTCCACAGGAAGCACATCATACTCTTCTACATATACTCGCAAGGGGTTATCCCCCTTCATTTCCGATGTCATCACAGGAACCATTCTTCCGATGGAAGCCTCCACAAGACCGATGGTTTCATCGAACCATGGATGTATTTCCTCAGGCAGCTTCTCTTTCAATACTTTTTCAAAGTACTTGTTGGCGTCAATCAAATTTTCACATATGATAATATTCAACGGGGTATGATTTCCTGCGTCATATCTTTTCTTAATTCCTGCAGTAACCACATCGACAATATAAGGTAGAACATTTACACCTACCGCAGTGGCCATGATGTCAGCTTTCGAAATCACCTCGGCTGTTTCTTGAAAGTCATTTCCGTTGACAGCGCTGACATGATCAACGATCATTTCCTCGTAACCTTCTTTGCGTGCTATCCTGATCGGATAGCAACCGTCTTGGTTCAACATGTCCACCGTATCCTTGACAATATCAATAAAAACCACATGATATCCGGATTGGCTAAACAACTGACCGATGAATCCTCTTCCAATATTTCCCGCACCGTACATTACAGCTTTTTTCATTGTTCGTTTTGCAACCCCCTCTGCCTTTTCTCGCAATCAACTGAAAATTTGGACAAAAAAAGATTGCAAAAAAATAGTGTGTGTTTTTTTGCAACCGGACGATCTGTCATATATAGATATATGATTAGGACTCCTGGCTTTGCGTCTCAACCTTTCGAATTGATTTGCCCTGGTAAACATATGCACACAAGCACATATGCACACAGATAAATGAACCATATCTATTTTAACACTACAGACTTTTTTATACAAGTCTTTTTGCAATGAATTCCAAAGCATTTAAGGAATGATCTACTTCTTTTATTTTGTTGAAGATTCCGAAGCTAAACCGTATCAATCCTGTTTGATCCGTCTTCAGATAACGGTGTAAGTTGGGCGAACAATGAAATCCTCCACGTGCACAAATTCCATACTGTGTACTTAATAAATGCACCGTTTCCTGAGAATCCAACCCGGTGACGTCAAAAGCCACAATTCCACAATTATCTTCAGGAATATACGAAGTGATTCCTTTGATGGACTTCAATCCATCGGACATTCGCTTGATCAAAGCTTTTTTATGCTTTTGAATTTTGATCGCACCTAGCTCTTCAATAAATGCCGCACCTTGTGCCAACCCCACAATTCCCGGCAAGTTTTGGGTTCCGGCTTCCAGTATATCCGGGCTGACATTGGCAGGATTCGGAGACATACTTTCCGTTCCGGTACCTCCATATAAAATCGGTATTAATTCGAACCCCTCCGCACAGACAAAGCCTGTGCCTTGTGGTCCGTACAAGTCCTTATGACCCGTTCCCACAATCACATGAATGTCGTTTTCAATCATATCAGGCTGAATGGTTCCTGCACCTTGGGAAACATCTACAATGAAAAACAGCCGGTGCTCCTTGCAGATCCTCCCGATTTCTTTAATCGGAAGGATATATCCGGTTATATTAGACGCCAAAGAAACAATGACCGCCAAGGTATCCTTTCGAATCAAACTTTCAATGTCCCTCGGATCGATACAGCCGGTCACATCCGGCAAACAAATGTCATAGCTCAAATCCCCGCTTTGAGAATATCGCCAAATCGGCCTGATCACCGAGTTATGCTCATATGAAGTATAGATTACATGACCTTTCATGGCAGCCAATGTACCGATCACCATATTTAGCCCTTCAGTTGCATTTTTGACAAATACTGTTTTCAACGGATTCTTGCCGTGAAAAAAATCCGTTATGCGCCGGCGTGCTTGATACACCGCTTCCTCTGAAAGGATAGCAAGGCGATGACCGCTTCTTCCAGGATTTGCACAATAATTTTTCATGCAGGAATTCATGGCCGATATCACACATTGCGGTTTCGGATAAGTCGTCGCAGCATTGTCAAAATAGGTAATATTCTTCATGGTCATATCAACCACCATTATTCTTCCTGTTACATCATAACAGGCTGATATTGATTTCCTGTAAGCGCCGTAACGATGGTAGGCTTTAACAGGTTGAAGTCTGCAATCAAAGAGTTTTTCTTACTATGAGGTGCATCTTGCTTAAACGGAACAAAATAAATATTTTTTGTATTCATCAACAATCCGATATTTTTGAAATTAGCACCTAGTCCGTCGTTTGTGGAAACCGCCAAAACAACAGGACGATCGTTTCTCAAGTGTGCCTTGACTGCCATGGTCACGGAAGTGTCAGTCACGGCATTGGCAAGCTTCGCCAACGTGTTACCGGTACAAGGCATCACTACGATCACATCCAGCAATGCTTTTGGTCCGATGGGCTCTGCATCCTTTATATTGGTGATTACTTTCTTACCTGTAATCGTTTCAAGTGTATTAATCAAATCAACCGCATTACCGAACCTAGTATCAGTGGATGCTACAATTTCGGACAGTATGGGGAAAACATCACACCCTTCTTCAATCAAGTCACGTACTACAGTAATGACTTGAGGTATGGTGCAAAAGGATCCGGTTAACGCAAACCCTACTTTTAAATTTTTTAACACGTCAATCACTCTCCAAAATAGATTTGTTACGCAAGATCTTATAGATCACCGTCGATGCCGAATAATTGAAAAACTTGCCGGGAATGCTCAAAGCATGCTCTGCCTTGATTCCTCTTTTTTGAGCATAATCAAAATCAGTCCCTCCGGGGATAGAGGCAAGGTCTATGATCAGAGCATCCTTTTTTACACAATCCAGGACTTCTTTTGTCAAAACAAGGGCGGGAATGGTATTAATGATGATGTCAAACTGATCTACCGCCTGCTTTATATCAGCTGTATGTATGCCCTTGTATCCATTGACCAGAATATATGACAGGTCTTTTACCTTTCGAGCCGTTACAGTAAAATCACCATGGAACCCGGTTAAAACATTACACAAAGCTTTACCGATTCGTCCATATCCTAAGATCAATACTTTCGCATCCTTTAGTGTCTTGTTGCCATTACTCAGTGCAATTTTCACTGTTCCTTCAGCCGTGATCTCGGCATTTAAGATTTGAAACTCCTCTGTTGCTGCATAGTCAAAAACAGAAATACCTTGTTCCGAAGCAAATTCCGCCAATTCCTTGGGGATGATACCGGCTGCAAAAACACTTCCCGGCTTCATTTTGTTTACGACTTCATACACATCTGCATAGGAACCTTCTTTTGCATTGAGCAAGGGTACCGGCTTACATAATGGTACCGGTCCGATCAATACATCCAAGTCAAGCATTTGTGGTAATTTGTCTTTCGAATCCTCGACATCCATAAAATATGCCTCGGGATTTCTCCCGTCCTCTTTTACCATGTTATATAAACAAGCAATCCTTTTGTCTCCACCTATGAACCCGATCTTTTTTTTCAACATAGTTTCAATCAATCCTCATTCGGTATACATAAATTATCTCGCTCTACATAATATGTAGTCGTTTATATATTTGTGAGATAAAAAGACAAAAAAGAACCCTTCGTTCAAAAGCAAACGGAAAGTTGATATAATTGTTATTAACTGACCCAACCTTTTCAGCTTGCAAACAGACATATAAATGAAATCCGGAATTTCAAAGAACATATGAAAGGAGATCGGAATTTGTACAATCACTTCAATGGAACCATGCAGGAGTTTGAAGATATCGTTAACCGAAACAAGTTGCTGCTTTACAGCGTTGTTTACGGCATTGCCGGCAATTATGAAGCTGATGACATCGTTCAAGAGACATTTATATATGCCTACTACCATTACGGCACCTTGAAAGATCAAGGTAAGCTCACATCATGGCTGTGCGCCATAGCGAGAAACAAGGCATATGACAGTCAAAAAAGAAGCCGACGTACGGTTTCCATAGATATACTCGGCGAAGCCGCATCTTTCGAAACATCGGAAAGCCTGTTCATTCACAATGAAGAGAAAAACCTTATGTTAAGTGAAATTGCCAAGTTATCGGATCAAAATCGTGAAACCGTTATGCTTTACTATTTCGCCGATCAAAGCATCAAAGAAATTTCCGACATTCTTTCGGTACCTGAAGGCACCATCAAATATCGTCTGTTTGAATCACGAAAAAAGTTGAAAAAGGAGTTAATTGATATGATGAACAACGAGAAGAAAACCATCGAACAAAAAGACATCTTTACAAAAATCAAAGAGGAAACTCAAAAAGCACAAAAAGCTCTTCATGAGCTGGACACAAAAACCGCATCGGCTATCTGCGATGCCGTACTGCCCGAAATAGATGACTTGTCCGCACTATCCCTAGATGAACTTCGTATATTAAACAGTTTGTACCATGCGAAAATACATTCCATCCGATATGCAGAAGGAGCAAAAGCCGTAGATCAATATCTAAGAAAAACAGTTGAAATAGCCGAAGCCTCCTTTGATAACGAATGGATGAGCGGAGCTTATTCTTATTACGCAAGCGAACTATCCAATATGGGCCGCAAAGAAGAGTCTTCAACGTATTACAAAATGGCATTGGAGAAAGCAGAAGAAACCGGTAAGACGGCATTGATCTCCGATAATCTATATTGGTGCGGTATCAATGCATATTCAAGAAAAGAAAGCGACTCGGGACTTTCTTACTTTGAAAAAGTACTTGCCATGAAGGAAGTGCTATTTTCTGACAAAGACAATGAAGGTATGAATAAGGATACATACACATTAGCTTACAGTGCAGCTGTTGCCATCAAGCATGCCAAAGACCGTATCGGCAAACTAAAAAGCTTTACCTCTACAGCTCCTGCAATCAAGAGATCCGACAACGGTTATTCTCTAGCCGGTCAACCCGGGTTCAGTGATAGTGATGGAAGCGGATGCGGCTATGATTTATTCTATTACATCACCCGTTTGTCACCTTGCTTGTCAAACAAGGTAAAAGAGGGCTTTGTATTCGAGCAAAATACATTTTCATATTCTCATAATACCATACGCTCACGTTTTGAGGTCATATCAATGAAGGAAGATTATGTAACACCGGCTGGTAAGTTTGAGAATTGTCTTCATACACGTTACACAAATTTCGTTGTTGATGACGATATTGGTAACAAACGTAACAATGGTGTCACCGATATATGGTATGCTCCAAATATCGGTGTGGCAGGCTTGGTCATCACACCGATTACAGGCAGTCCAAAATGTTTGAAGTTGAAAAGCTATGAGGTTGAATCCACATCAAGTGCCGCAATACCGGAACTTTATCTCCCCCTTGCCGTAGGAAACAAATGGTCTTACGAAACCTTTGATGCTAATGATGTGCCTTTGTCAGAAGTTTATGAATATGAAAACCTTTTTGAAGTTGTATGTGAACGTGACTATGACAATGCCGCATTGATCGCTCATTCTGCATGGAGCTGTCTGAAATAACGTAACAGTGGATTCGGAAAAAAAGACGGCTCAAAGCTGTCCTCACATAGGGATTGAAGAAAAACTTGAATGAACAGCTTCAAGCGGGGCAAAAAAGACCACATAAGAGTTTTATACTCCTGTGTGGTCTTTTTAACATTCAGCTAACTTTGTCCCAATAGTTCTATAATTAATAGTTTATCTGCGATATCCTTAATAAAATGAGGAATTTCCTCTATATGTTGTGCAATAGCTTTAGCTTTTCCTGGCTTTGAAGAAATATGATATTTTTCAGAAATAGTTTGTTCCATTGAAGTATAATCCTCTATTGCTGTACGCAAATAGGATTCAAAGTCTTTACCGAAGTATGCATAATCGGCTCTAACAATACAATTTTCAGTTTCTGTATCCCATTCTTCTTCGCAAAAGATGCCATTAAACACATCCCTAGTTTTTGATGCATTCCTGTCACAATCAAATATAGCATAACAATTGTAACCGTATGCTTTAAATAACCTCCAGTACAAGGGGATTGCATCCTTACCGCGACAATTAACAATTTCGGTTCCATGTTCAGCTAAAGAATACCCACTACGTTTTAAATACACTGGCAGAGCAAAATATTCAGTAGCTCCCTCCACTAATATGATTGTTTCTGCAAACATTCCTTTTAACTGGTCTGAAAATAGTTTTGTTGAGTAAAAATCAATTATGTTTTCTGGTGACACACATTTCTCTGGAACACCTGACCCTATACAAAAATCGCAAAGTTGTTGAGCGGATAGTTGTATTGCTTTAGTAACTCCACCCTCTTTATGTACTCGAACAAGTCCGTCTAAGTATTCTGCATCTATGAATTCTGCGGAATGTGTTGAAATGATTACTTGAATACCACATGAACACATATCTACAACATATTCCTTTAACCATCTTTGAGCTAAGGGATGGAGATGAGCTTCTGGTTCTTCAATAATCAACACAAAATTTTCACCTGTGAATACTTCCATATATGCTTTAACAAAAGCCATTAATAAGACTTGCTGTTCACCAGTGCCGAATTCTTCAAATCCACGAATATTATCTCCCTCTTTTGCATAGATCCGAAGTGACTTTGCATAATTGTTTGGATCATAGGCTGAAAAATCTACAGCCAATGAATGAACAAACCCTTTTACTGCCCCCTTTAGAGCTTCAGAAAATCGTTTAAAAAAACCAGAGAATTCATCAGTCTGTTCAAAGGATGCTGTAATTTGATTAAAGGCTTGTGATAATTCATCTTTATGCTCTGTACTTAAGGCTTCATGTATCTTCTTTGAAAACTTGCTTAACAGAGAATAGCTACTACTATAATTAAAAGCACTCTGGATATTTCTTTCAGCATCAATCAAATAGGACTGACAAGCAGAACGCTGTTCGTTAGTGGGATATATTTTGTTTCCACTGCCATCGTGCAAAAGATTATTATTAGCCTGTCCATTATAACCATAACTTACAGCTATAACGTCATATCCATTACCTCTATTATCATAATATAAAGGCTCAGTGAATTTAGCGGTAATATGTGCGGTAGGATATTCATTTTGATTACGTTTAAAGTAATCACTTTCCAACATCTCAATATAAGTTGGATATCTTTCACCAAGTATTCTATTTATAGCTGATAATATATTAGATTTTCCTGCGTTATTCGGTCCAAATAGGACAAGTGGCTTATTTGGAGGAAGTTTAAGAGCCACTCTTTCTATCGATCGATAATGTTTAATTACAATTGCTTCTAACCTCAACCTTTCATCCCCCTAAATTAAATTACTCTGCCAATACTTCTTTAATAATCTGAGCCATCTGTTTGTTGTTTAACTGATCACGGAAGCAAACAGCTAAACCAGATACTTTATTACTTTGTACAATTCTTTAATCTCCTGAACAACCATATATTTCCTCATGAAATCATAATCAACTTTCCCAGTTGAATTAACCGGTAACATGATTTTTTGCCTTTTCATTCTAGCAGCATTGAACTTATAACCATAAGCATATTTGCTTTTTTGTTTTAAGATACATTGCTTTAGGAACAAGTAACAATATTTATTCCTTGCGGATTTGTCTTTAAAATGAAGTCTTTTAACATCATCAGAAAAAATACACTCATATGGATGATAAAAGTTATCCACAACGCTACCATTATAATTTACTCCGAGAAGGTTGCTATCCAAGCTATTATTTATATTCGAAACAAAGTTTGTAACCCCATTATTACCATCTGTTGATCCAATAAATGGTCGCTTCCCAGGTTTTTGATCTGCTTTTGTTAATCGAACACCTGACCTAATATCAACGATATTCTCAAGCCAAAATTCTTTCCATTGTATATTTTTACACCCTAGAGAATATTCTGATTGCCCTAAATAGACAGCTAACTTATATATATATTCAATTACTAAATTATCTGAACCAAGTATTTTATTTCTGTTGCCTACATTATTTGCAGAAACTAGTGGTATATCAACATTCTTATAAGCTCCAATCTTATTCTGTTTACTTCGATTTTTTTCAAATAATTCGGTTAAATAAGATTCTTTTCTCTCTACATTTTTCAAATCAAGCAGTTCAAAACAACATTCAACTATTCTCTGTTTATAATAAATAACAATCTTTTGTCCCTGGGCTTTTTGTTCCTGCTTAATATAATCCTCCATGAACTTCCAGTTGGGATTGCCACTAGAATCAACTGGGAGTAAAATTTTAGTTCTATTTAGTCTAGTTAGAGTTGCTCCTGTGCTACCCCAGCTAAACTTTATCATTTGTATTTTTAATAATGGTACTAAAAATAAAGCAATTTCTTTGTTCAAGAATTTATTTTCTAAAATTTGGATATTCTGTCCAGTAAAAAAGCTCTTTGGTTGATAGAAGACAGTTTGAGTATCTAAACCAATTGTTATTACATTTCCTTTGTCAATGCTAAATCCATTGTTTTGTTTTTCACCGACAAACATATCGATTCCATTATTAAGATTACTTCTAGTAACATATGGGATGTCTCCTGTATTCTCGAGAAGTTTATTTTTGTCTATCCCACTATTAGTTGAACGAATATTAAAAAGTCCCTCTTCTCCACCTATAAAAAACTCTTTCCATCCCACACTGTCAAGTTCGAGTCTATTCATCACTTTCACCTGCCAGTTCTTCTGCAACTTTTAGAATATCTGGTTTTTGTTCTATGTAATATTTAGAGTTATCATCTTCTAGGCCAAATAGATATCCTCTACCATGCGTAATCATATTAACCTCAAAAGTGATGTAGTCAGCAATTGTATTTCTAAAATCTTCTTCAGAAGGAATTTCATCATTAAAATAATAAAAAGAGTGTAGCCATTCATCATCAGGCTCAATGGTTGTTTTTACGCAGAATTTCGTTTCTGGCTCAATTCTATCAAACCATACATCAAGCAGATGTTGCTTTTTATCCTTTGCACTTGCTGTTTCTACTAATCCTATATGTTTGGATACTTCATATCCATCATTCTCAAAATTGATAAACTTGCATATTTTATCTTTGTGATGAGGCCTACCCACAGTAAATACGACAATACAAGGATTCGTACCTACACCGTAGAAAGTATTTTTATTCAGGGTTATTACTCCTTCTAGAGTATGTTTCTTTAAAATATTTTGTTTAATGTTTTTTTCCTCTTTGGTTTTGCCCGTTACAGCACTTTGCGGTACGATAACTGCAACCCTACCGTCTTCGACAATAGAATCTAATAGATGCTCTGTGAATGCAATCTCGTAGAGATCAGGATTTTGTTTTGATCCTTGTGAATATGGTGGATTCATCATTCCTACAGTACAGCCTTTTTTCTGTAGTTTAGCAGGGTTTTGTTTCAAAAAATCTTCATTTTCTAGGTTGCTCTTTCCATCCCCACGGAGAATCATATTGGTTGTAGCTATAGTAAACATATAGCTTTGGTCTTCAATGCCATGAAGTTGATTTTTTCTAATATTCAACCTCTCAAAATCATCATCTGTTTGTTTTAACATATGACTCATGGCTGCTATTAAAAATCCTGCTGTTCCACAGCAAGGATCCAAGACATTATCTGTTGGCTTTAAATCTAGCAATTCACAAAACAATTCTGTTATGTGTTTTGGTGTGAGTACAATTCCTAGACTTTGTCCATCTCCACCTGAATAACTCATAAACTCTCCATAAAATCTTCCTAAGTAATCCTCTGAAGAACGATGGTATCTAATGCTTTGATAGATACTTTTATAGAGAAATTCAGTATAATGTTTCACTGGAGTTTTTCCAAGTGTAGGGTTAATCTGATTGATTTTTGCTGTATCTTTAATAACAGAAAACTGTCTCAATAATTTATCTTTTTTTACTTGTGGAGATACATTGGCACGAGCTAGGTTATCTTCTATAGCTTTATATATCTTCGCTCCATCGGTTACGATGTTATCACCATTTAAGTTGTTTATATCAAAGTTTTTGTATTCCATTTCTCGAAGGGCAAGTAAAATACCCGAGACAATCAACGGCTTATCCTTATCTTGAATACTGCCATAATTACGCAAATCTTCGTGAAGCGTAGCTGCGTCCTTTAGAATTTCAGTAGTTTCCTTTTCTTGGTCAGTGGCTTCTTTTAATATTTCCTTAATATAGTACTCATCAATATTTTCTTCTTTAAAAGATATAAATGTTTCTATTTCAGGTAGTTCTTTATAATTTAAGCGTTCGTCTATAAAAATAGGCGTGATACGATGCCGTTTTTCATTTCCTGAAACTCCAATGGCGATAACTTTTTTATATGTAGTATTTTTTATAAGGTGCTTGCCATAAAATAAAGCTCCATTAACTGCGTAATTAACATTACTTGAGGTATCCTCTTTAAGAATATTATGCTCGTCTCTTGCTTCGTGAAATGACAAATCTGCTTTATCCTCGATAACTATTAAAAAGTCTTTTACTACACCTGTATATTCTGGGAAACCAACATTTTTAGTTCCTGATTTTGATGCAGTTTTTAAGGCTCTATGTATTTCTTTAATATCGCTTCCTTGTGGAGTAAAGTAATCAAGATTTGCTTCTTTTAATAAATCATAAACCCATAAGTCTGTGCTTGCTTCTTTTCTCATAATTATAGTACTCCTTACTATATATTTTCATTTTCCTTAATGTGTTCTACTATATCTCCAAAATCACAATCGAGGACATCACATATTCGACTTAGAATACCAAGACTAACTGTTTCATCACGACCCAGCTTTGTCATTGTATTTGGTGCAATTTTTGCGGCTTTACGTAAATCTGATTTGCTCATCTTTTTATCAATTAATAACTTCCATAATTTATTGTACGAAATCGCCACAACTTCTCCCTCCATAACTATATACTGTTCGTATATTATAATAATAAAATCGCAACTTTTCAATAATTAGTCGCAATAATATGCGATAACTTTGTTTTGTATTGCTATGTGATTCTAAGTGTCACTTAATAGTAAAATGAAATGCCACTTTGTAAAGTGAGATGCAACATTCGTAACCGACAACTAAATATTTGTAAACGAGACGCAGCTTTTGAAATCAGAATGCAGGTTTTGTAAACGAAAAGCCACCTTTGTAATTCACAGTTTTGAAGAGCGAGCGTGAAATATAGAGCAAATCGGCGTTTTCAAGCGT
>CALCRE010000030.1 GCA_937894465.1 uncultured Clostridia bacterium | reverse complement strand
TGGCGGAGTATTTAGGAGAAAAGCTCAGTACGGCATTACAATATGACCAGGAACAAAAAGAAGTCATTGTATATGGGCTTTTAGGCATCATACAGTTCGTGATTGTGCTTTCCCTTCTTCTTATATTTTCTTCTTTATTCGGAACAGTAGCTGCATCTTTGATCTTAAGCTTCTCTGTCAGTGCATTGCGAGTCCATGCCGGCGGTGCTCATTTGTCTTCCATTTGGGTATGCAGTCTGACGGGAGTGGTTATCAGTGTGTTGATGCCCACTGTTTTTGAGCTTTTAGGTGTACAAAACTTGTCCTCAAATTATTTATTTTACATAACAAACGGTATATTGTTGCTCGCATTATGGATTGTGATTGTAAAAGCCCCGGTGGATAGCCCGAATAAACCGATTACCAAACCGGAGAAAATCAAGAAGTTAAAAAGAAAATCAATCATTGTTGTTTTAATATACTTTGTAATTGGCAATTTTTTAGCCTATAAGCTGTTGAATGTGTATTTGTTTTGTCTGCTTTTCGGAGTAATGTGGCAATGTTTTACCATGTTAAAGATAGGCCACACCATTTTAGGGTTTTTTGAAAGATTATCAAACAAAAAATCATAAAAATCGGAGGATGTTTAGATGAAGGAAATCAAATTGATTGTATCAGCCGGATACCATGATAGACAGGATTGCCCTGTATCGATCCTTGTTTCAAAAGAAGAAAAGAATAATGTTCTTGAAGGTACATATGGTTTGGCGGATGAAGGGGGAGTGATTATTCCGGTACAGTTGACGGATCAAGGGGAT
This sequence comes from uncultured Clostridia bacterium, assembly GCA_937894465.1. GTDB lineage: Bacteria > Bacillota > Clostridia > JAAYHZ01 > JAAYHZ01 > JAAYHZ01. The sequence goes on along the minus strand of CALCRE010000030.1, from coordinate 36,221 downwards.
CAGGTATCACTCAGCTTCTTGGTCACTTTAAAAGCCGGGGAATGTAGAACTTATACCCTAATACAACAAGACAACGCGGTCAATGGAGTCGAATTTGTTCAAAAGGAAAACAAAATTGATGTATTGACAGGAAGTCGGTTTTTTACTTCTTATGTATATGACCCGATGTTCGCAAAGCCTTATTTAGGTCCTGTCATGGGAACATATAATCAGCCCCTTACCCGATTGGATTTCAATGTAAGAGAACATCCCCACCAACATTCGGTGTGGATGGGAATCGGCGACGTGAACGGTATAGATTTTTGGAATGAAATACGTGAGTACGGAAAGCAAAAACAAACCCACATCAACTGTACTGCCGGATCAGTATCAGGAGTTATTGATTCTGAAAAAATATGGACCGATTTTACTGGAAGACCTGTAATGGATGAATCCGCGAAACTTGTTTTTTATCATATGCCCACAACCGGTAGATATTTAGACATCGAAAGTACATTCAAGGCATCTTATGGGGAAACGGTTTTTGGCCCAACGAAAGAAGCCGGGCCTTTAGGAATTCGTGTGGCGGAAACCATAAATGTTTCAAAAGGTGGAACCATGATCAATGCCTACGGTGCAGTAGGTGAAGCGGAATGTTGGGGGAAAAGGGCTCATTGGTGTGATTATTGCGGATTATCCAATCGACAACTATCCGGGATTGCAGTTTATGATCATCCGGAGAATGACGGATATCCTACTTATTGGCATATAAGAAATTACGGCTTGTTTGCACCGAATAATTTCTATTTTACAGGAAGTCGTACTTTAGAAGAAGGAGAAAGTGTGACTTACCGATACAGAATCTATTTTCATGACGGTGATACAGTATCTGCACAAGTTAAACAACGTTATCATGATTATATTAATCCGCCAAAGATTGAAATCATATAATCTTTTGAAGAGAGTGAGAAGATATGGATTAGATCAAAGAACCGAAAACGGAATGTATCTGCTCTCCGGCAAATAATTAAACCCGCAAATCTAGTATTCAAGCTAGGTTTGCGGGTTATAATTCTTTTTAGTGGTCACATGGAGGTTAATATATGCTTAAAAGGTTTGAATATGTTCCATTCGCCATGTATCACCACTGGCGAATGCAAACCCTTCTCCGTTTTCATCCCATGTAATGATATATACCAACTGTTTTTCTTTTCGTATTTGCTTGATTTGGTATCCGGTTTTCCTACCCTCCCGGTGAATAAATATGGTCTTATTGACCCATTGTGCTGCTACTTCAAAAGGAACAGATATTGTGAAGCCTTTTTCATCATAGCTTTCCACCTTGCCGGTTATGGTCTGTGCGTCTGATTTCCATGTGTTGCCTCCTATGGTCAGTGTTCCGCCGCCATACAAGAAAATTTTACTGTCCGTACCTAAGTTTTTAATCCATGCAGCTGTACCGTCATAAGAAACCGGACCATAGGGAGTGTCTACGACGCTTTCTCCGGTTCCAAAACGGTATAGAAGAATGTCCTTATTCCCTGATTTGGTTGTAACTTCACATACAATCATATTTCCGTCGGTGCTTTGCCAACAAATACTTGATGCAACAAAAGGTTTTTTTGTTGCACTTGAATATATTGATACGAAAGTATAGGATTCATTTCCTTCGTGACGTCTCAGAAAATAGGGTAATGTGGCACCGACATCCGTAGCAGAGCGCTGCCCCCAACCGTCAGCTCGGAAGATTCGCTCTTTTGCATGGTTGTTTTCAGGGACAGAAACTGTAAAGATTTCCTGGTCATTTCCCACCCAGCTTACTGAAAATCCTTTTTTATGTGTCAGCGCATAGGGATTTTCCAATTGATAGGGTAATTTATCATGATGTTTGGTGACAGAGGCGTTTTCAATTTTGCAATCCATGGAAAGACCGTGTAACAGTAGATCCTGTGTATTGCCACCTTGGACTGTGAACAGATCCAATATGTAATGATATTCCGAATGCTCGCATAGCATCACTGCTCTACGATACAAAGAAGCTTCCGGGTATGCACCGGAGGAAACATCCGCCAGCTTCCATGCATCGGGTATCACTGCAAAGTGATTCAAATCACCGCCGCGACCTTCTCTGATTTGATCGGCTTCATCGATAATCACCCAGTTGTGAGCCGGTGTGCGAAGAGTCATGTATCGCTCCGGTTGGTCCCACAAGTAGCCAAGATCGGATATCCATTCATTGTTGTTATGCATATAGTAGATGTTCAAACTGTCCATGTGATGGTGAGAACCCCAATCAGTGGCATAGAGGATGAATGTGCCTTTTTTGTTTTGTTTACCGATTCTCAAATAGGCTTGCCCGAATTCCGGGAAATATTGATCTCGGAATATAAGTGCATCTTTGTTTGATGTTATGGGCTCATCAGGTAGAACATGATATCGATATCCGCGCTTTTGGGTTGGTTCCGGACAGTGATCCAAAAGTGCCATATATTCCGGTCGCTTAAAACGGTAAGCTAATATTTTTATATACAGATCGGACAATCTTGTTCCGATTCTGCTGTCCGCACTAGCCGGATATTGACAATTTTGAAGCAGAGTATCATACATCCCCTTCCATACCGCTCGATATTTGTCCCACTCATATACCCGAATGGGGTCTTCTTTTCCCGAGCAGCCTTTGTACCCGTCGAGAAGCTCTGCGGCGATCCACATGGAGCTCATGACCATCATGCTATAGGAAGCCGATTCAGGGGTGCTTCCATCTTTGAGGTACCAATCCTCCACAATTTGGTGAAATCCTTCCTTGCCGAATTGGATGTATTCCTCCACTCCCGTCAATATCCCCACTGCCAAGGCGGCAAACCTGTTACTACAGGATTTGTTGTTCAGCTTTGTATCATGAACTACTAATGAGATACCTTCCAAAAGGATATCTTTTTCTATTCGATATCGTTCTTCATGGGTAAAAAGTGGTATTTGTCGGTCAGATACGGCATCCGCCACAAGAGAATAAGTAATGCAAACCGGTAACAGGAACCCGCCTCCTTCTTGACCTGACGCGGTTGCTCTTCCTAAGCTCCAATACCCTACGTGAATGGAGGGAACCGGCTCGTTAGGCGGCAAGCAGGTTTTTGGTTTTGGTAACCGGCTCGGATCCTGTCCGACGATTTTAGGATCCATATCGGCGATATCTCCATACATACCGTGAGCAAGCCAATAGGGATATACATCTGCAAAACGTAATAATATTTCCCCTGCTTTCTTTGCAAATTCGTACCGACCGGTTAAACGGTATAAAAAGGCGAGGTTATAGGCAGCTTTGGTCATATACTCTGTTTTGTAAAAACGCACCTTGCCGCTGAAGCTTGCATAAATATGGTATCTGTTGTATGAAATAGTTTTACCGGTGTAATAGGTAAACTTTTGGGGGCGACCCCATGTTGTTTCGAGGACACCGGTTTCCGGATATTTATCATTAGGAAAATTGGTTTTGGTTACTTCATCTGTAATATAGTCCGGATTTTTAGGATCCCAACTCCATAACCCGTGGGGAACACCAAGATCGTGTTCCGGAGAAAGATTCATGTGGCATGGACCGGGAGTGGTATCTTCGATCATTTTCAATAGATAGTCTGAATCGGTATCCAACAGATATCCAAACTCTTCTTCGAGCTCACGGGTAAGTGTGTGTATTTCCGGATGTTGTTCTTTATATAACCGACGGGCATACTCTAAAGCACAGTCCTTATAGAAGAAATCCTTCCGTGTGCATCGTTGCCTGTTTTCCTTCCAACGTAAGATTGAGGTCTCAAAATCAATCATGGCAAATCCCCCTCTAATCGGTAAAAATTCAATTTTCATTTATTATATCATGTAAAAAAATCGATTTGGATAGATCTTTATTGATCAGTAAATATTAAATGCAAAAGAATCTTTTTTGGAGGTTTGAAAATGCAACAGGATCTTTTTGTTACAATCGGAAATGAACAATACCGGATCGACCCTATGTTGATCAAAAAATATCAATTGAAAAAAGGACAAGAGACACCTTTTAGCAAAGGAATTATAACCGATGTTAAAGGAAATGCCTTTGACGGCGAAGTTCTAAAAGAACAAATGCTCAAAAGGTTCAATGAGCCGAAAAACGATGACGACCCGCCTACCATGGAAAACGGAATGACTCTTTCCACTGCAGAAATGATTGATGTGACCCATGGAGTGGATTCCAACATTTAAGTTTTATGATACAATGAAAGCAGAATTTGTAAAGGGGGCTAGATTAGTTTCATGTATGCTGATATTTGTATCGTAGGAGGAGGAATCTCCGGTTTTACTGCTGCCGTAGCGGCTGCTCGAAGAGGAGAAAAAACCCTGATTGTCGAGCAACACGGATATTTAGGTGGTATGCTCACCATGGCCGGTGTGGGGCCTATGATGACATTTCATGCAGGTGAGGATCAAGTGATCAAAGGTATTACATCCGAATTGATCGATCGGATGGTAAAGAAAAACAAATCCCCCGGTCATGTATTTGATACCATCGGATACACCTATACAGTGACACCCTTTGACGCCGAATGGATGAAACATGAAATGGAAATGATGCTGTTAGAAAGCGGTGGAGATGTTTTGTACCATTCTATGCTAGCCGGAGTGGATGTAGCTGATGGAACTATCCGTTCCATTCAAGTCTGCAATAAAGCCGGCATCAGTTCCATCACAGCGGAATTGTTTATTGATGCCACCGGAGACGGTGACTTGTCAGCTTGGGCCGGGGTAAAATGCACTATCGGCAGAGAAAGTGATGGTGCATGCCAGCCAATGACCATGAATATGAAAATGGGAAATGTGGACACCGAACAAATCAAAGCCTTTGTAAAAGACCATCCTGAGGAGTTCCCTTATTTACAAGGTAATACATGGATGGTGGATATGGCGTCACATTTATCCGTAAGCGGATTTGCCAAAACATTAAAAAAAGCTATGGACAACCATGAGTTCTCCGGACGTTTGGAAGGAATTTTGTTTTTTGAGACCAATAACCCGGGTGAAATGCTCATTAACACCAGTAGGCTTCATGGGTATGATGCCACGGATCCGATCCAATTGACAAAGGCCGAAATAGAAGGTAGAAAACAAGTGCGGGAATTGGAGGCTTTTTTTAAGAACAGAATTCCCGGCTTTCAAAACGCTGTATTGTTACAATCCGGTCCTAACGTTGGGGTTAGAGGTTCACGTCAAATAAAAGGAATGTATTGTTTGACACAAGAAGATATCTTAAAAGCCACTCGGTTTGAGGATGCAATAGCTCATGCCGGTTATCCCATTGATGTTCACAGCCCGGATGGAAAGGAAACTGTTGTAAAAGAAGACATGCATATTAAGCATGGTACGGTTTACAGTATTCCTTATCGTTGCTTAGTCAACCCCTATGTACATAATTTGATTACGGTAGGGCGATGTATATCCGCCACATTTGAAGCCCAAGGTGCCATAAGAACCACACCCACTGCAGGGGCCATCGGACATGCAGGTGGAGTGGCAGCCCATCTTGCCAGAAAGCAGGGGGTTAAACCGAGAGATGTTTCAATCCCGGAATTACAAAGGATTCTAAAAGAACAAGGGGCTTATTTATTTGAGGATTAGTTCTTCCGGACCAATAAAAGCTAAAATAGAAGAAAGAAAACTGAATACAAAAATAAGCACCGGGAGCATTGAATTGCTCCCGGTGCTTGCTTTTACACTAGTTACTACTTGTTTTTCCTTACCCCATCAGGGTTGATTTCATAACCGTCAATGACAGTGCTTATAGCGAGAGCACCGTCGGTGTAGAAATAATACCAATCGCCGTCGATTTGTAGCCACTTGCCGGATACCATCAGATAATCCTTTGTAAAGTAGTAGCGTTTATCGCTGATGTCCAACCAACCCATAACGGCCTTATTACCTAAATAATAGCGCCGGTTATCATCAACTTTCACCCAACCGGTTTTCAAAACGCCGGTGGTTTCAAAGAAATACTTCACGCCGTCGATTGTCTGTGTGCCGGTAAGAGTCTTTCCGGCTTTGTAGTAGAGCCAATGTCCAATATCATCGAGCACCCAGCCCTGTGCTGTGGCAGGGTCGATTGTCAACTTGATATAACGGAGAAGCATGGTGGCAACTTCTGCACGGGTGGCATTGGATTTTGGTTTGAATCTGTTATCCGTGTCGCCCATCATGATGCCTGCCTGCTGCATGGCTGTAACTGCTGTTATATAAAAGCTGCCGATGTCAGAAGCGTCTGCATAGGTGGCAGCTTCACGGGTCACCGGTAACTTGTAGCCCATGGCTTTGGCATAGTTAGTGAAGACGACTGCAATTTCCTCACGGGTGATTGCACGGTTAGGAGCAAACTGTTGATTGCCTATGCCTTGTATAATGCCTTTCATGTAGCCCCATTCGATGTAGGGACGGAAAGCGCTGTCATCTATTACATCAGTAAAGTTGTTTGTGGTAAAATCTTTTCCATCCACTCCGGCCAGTCTGCCGAGGACCGTTATCAACATTCCCCGAGTCATGGCAGTGTCAGGTGCAAAGGTGGTTTCTGAGGTGCCCATGAGAAGACCTCTACCGATTACATAGTCCATAGCATTCTTGCCCCAATGGGTTCCAATGTCAGAGAACTTATCACTTGGAGCCGTATAGCCCACACCAAACACCGAGAAGTGGCCGGTGGGAATAATCATACCCCCGTTGTTTGCGTCATAAACGGAACCGGGTATGCGCTGTGCTTTACCGGTTGTATCCACATACACGCCGAACAGATAGCCGACAGCTTCATCCTTGCCCGGTATATAGGGGATCGAAAGGGTAGCAGTCCCGTTGCCAAGGTCGGTCATATAGATTGTTTTGCCGTCCTTCATGTAACTGATGGTGATGTTATATACCGGCCTGTTGCCTAGGAGGGACTTTGCTTCATTGGAAAGTCCTGCGAAAGGTGCAATGGAAATGATGATTTTACCGTCGCTTTGCTTTTGGATCTCCTGTAAGGCTTTAAGGTCCAAACTGAGGGAAACCGGTCCGCCATTGAGCTCAAGCCCGGATACCCCTGCACTCACAAGAGCGTTTAATGAGCTTTGGGTTAGGATTGCGGTTAGTGAGGTTGCACCCATGGGCATAGTGACATTTAACGCAATGGAGGTACCATGTGCTGTTTTGCCTTGTGCTCTTGCGACAGCCTGCGCATTGGCAATGGCGTCGGTGATGACATCATCCGGGATGACTGCGCTTGCTGCACCGCTTGTTCCGAGGGTTGCCGTCAGGGTTGCCACTGCTGTCACAGGGCCGTCAGGTGCATTTGCCGACATTGTTGAGGTAGTACTTGTGTTGCCGGGAAGGTAGACACTGCCGGAGGGTGGTTTGTCGTCATTGTCGCCTGGGCCGGCCGCCGATACAAACGCATTATTCAATATGTGCCATATGTTGTTCATACTGTTTTTGTCGGTTATTTCATGGTTGGTAGAATCATATGCTTTGGCTATGAAGTACAGCGATTGAGGTAAATCTTTCGCATTGGCAAATGAAAGATCAACTAGATGTGATGTACCCATTGACTCGCTTTCGAACTTCTTTCCGTCAATCCTCTCCTCCACAACCGGCAAACTACCAAAAGGATCCTGATAGATTCCGGCAATGACGGTTTTGCCCAAAAGGGAGAAGGATGTGTTATTTGATATGAGCCCTCTGATCGCATAATTATCGTTTTCCAAGGTCAGCAATATGATTTTTGCCTCAATGTCAACTTGGTTCAGACTAATGGAGCCTGTGGCTGTAGATTCACTTCCATCACTAAACACTGCGGTCACAGTGTAGTAAATGCTGTCCGGCAAATCCCGTGTAGGAATGAAAGCAGCTGTTACTGTGGTTTCATGGTTTGGCAGGACATGTACTGTATTTATTGTGCTTTCTCCACTGCCGATTTTGGCATGGATGCTTGTAATGGGTAAATACCCTTTGTTTTTGACGTTGATGTTAAAGTTGGTTTGAACGCCTGATAGAAGGCCGGAGATATCATTCATACCGGAATATGTTTCGATGGTATTTTCAAATCGTGCCTGTGCTTCATCTAAATACACACTTCCCTCGGTACCTCCGGATGTTGACTCCCTAAACAAAGTCAGAATTTTCAGGTCATTTTCTTCAATATAAGCGTCATATGATAAGACGAACACACCCACTTCAGCATCACTGCCTGTGGTAGAGGGAGTCTTGATGATAGCCGCTGTAATAGGGGAAGTAACCAACATAGCGTGATCATGATCAGCGGCTGATATCCTAGATGCAAAAATCCTTGCCTGGGAATTATCGTCTTCGCTATAGCCGGGCCATACTAGGACAGAGGCATTCACTCCTATTTGTGACCGGTCACGGAACAGTCTAAAATCTTCTCCTACATTTGTAGGTAGATCTGCGAACGTCGTATTCATGACGAATCCATCGGCACTGATCTCAACCAATGATAAAACCATGCTTTTTGAATTGTAGCAAGCTAGTGTGTAAGTTTTACCGTTATAGATCAAGCTTATTTTGTCAGTTGACAGTAGGCTGTTGTCTATTAAAGTGATCTCGCCGTCAATTGAAATTCTGATCAATACAGTTTTACCGCCGGCTGTAACCACTGTTGCTAAAGCGCTGCCGTCATCTGCCATTGCAATGGAGTAATCTATAATTTTTTCATCAGAGGGCAGATATAGCCGGGCAGGTTCACTCCAGGCAGTGTTCTTATACTGCGCGAACATGAGCCTACTTTCGGAAAACTCCATGACCTCTAATTCGTTGCTGTCCGGAATACCCTGTGTCCAAATCACTATACCGGCATTTCCGTTCGTAGCGACTTTGGGTGTAATATCCGCTATTTTATTATCGGTCAATGTCTTAATGTCCCAACCGGTGCCATTATAGATACCTGCTTTGATCTCGGTCATTCCTGCCACGTACTTGATGATCTCGTTTGTGTCCATGGTTTTAGGATCTATGTTTTTTAATTCATCTCTGTAACTTCCCCAGGCTGCAACAGAGCTTCCGTTCTTACCTGAGGCAATATCAAGGCTGAAAGCGTTATCTGCTACAGTTTCCATACTAGAGCCGTCTATATCAGAGGTTGTGATCGAGTCGGAAGGACTCCTGTAGACTATACCTGTTCCGCTCTTGTAATATCCTAGTGCTGTCAATGGATCGGCAGACGACTGCCTTGGGAGAGAATCAGCACTGTTTGCATTTAAGCTAAATGATGACATTGTAGCAGACAGTGACATGGTGTTGGGCTTGAAATTCCAAGATAAGGGGTTGCTTTGATCATTGGGCACCAGAAAATCGCAGAATCCATAAAGTGTTCGACCATAATATCTGATCCTGCTGTTCCATATACTCCAAACACTTTCAGTTATTTCTGATGAATCGAGCAAGTCGGTCTTTATGCGATTGTAGTTTCTTGCCATCAGGTCACCTGATGTGCTGAAACTGACTCCTCTTTGCAATTTCTGTGAGCCTTCGGCATAGGGGCGGTAGATGGATTTTTGTCTATAGGAAGCTAATATTCCGCCGTGTAATCCAATGTCCAAAGCATATACGCCTATGTCAAAGGATAATGCATTGTTGCCGGTGAGTACATTGATTTTTACATAGCTATCTTCCACCAGATTGAAATTTACCGGAGAAGTCGGGTCACCGTTGTTGTCAGGAGCTTTTATCTCCATGATTGTCTTAACCATACCTTCAAAGGCAATACCCCATTCGCAATAGTATCCTAAATTGAACAAATCCGATGGTTTGTACAGAAGATGGGACTGGGCGATGATCTTACCTTCATGGAATGTGATTTGTAGCTCGCCTGAAGGTGTAACCGCAGCTTTTCCTTCCAGATAACCCTTTGCTCCGGGAAAGTTCCCAAATTGCATAGCTTTTACTTCCTGCTTGGTTGCATCAAATACATCATTAAAAGAAGCATTTGCCCATCTGTCCGTGAGGTTCACCCAACCGGCTTTGTTCATGATACTTGCATTTACATAGCCTCGAATATCATACTCATCCCCTCTGGGTATCACTTCAAATGTAAATGGATTGGAGGGATTTTCCGGAGGTAATGCAATATCAACCTTGATTTTATCGAATAACGCGGCTACATCTTGATTGAAAGAAACCTTGACGCCTTCTACTTTTGCATCTCGAGTATTTCTCATTACTTGTGCATCACCCACACGGAGGACTCTTTGTTCCTCGTGAATGAATGTCTGACTTTTTAGAATGTCGGTTATTAACTTCACGTACTTAGCGGTTCCTGTATCGGTCATCTGCCCCCAGCCCAGAGAATATTGATCAGAGGTGCCGTCTGTAAACACAATGTTCAGCGTTATTTGCGTTACAAGGCCCGGGGTCATCTGCCCTGTTGTAGGCTTAAATTGCAATGTAGTGTATTTGTTTGGTGTCAACTCCGCCCTGTCTGCTTCGACAATGCTTGTTGCCTCAGAAACAACAGTGAAATCCGGCATCCAGTGGCTTATGTTGCCATTATTATCGTTGACCGGTTGATAGTTCACTATATCTAAGGATGCGCTTTTAATTGCACGGGTGCCTGTTGCCAGATGTACTTCCAATGTATCTTCGGGCAAAAGCTTTTTCATAATGTTCGAGGAGATGGGAAGATACCGAGTCTGCCCATCCTTGCCGGTAGCGGTTATATACTGTATATTGTCTGAACTTGTCATTACATAGTTGTTTACTTTTTTGTATCTTAAATTTTCTTCAAGGGTCTGCACATCATAGGTTGCAAGTTGAGTTCTACTTCCCGTAGCAACAGAGTATTCAAACTCCACCAAAAGTTGTGAGCTTGGATTTTCGTATAACATTTGAAAAGGTAATTGGAAGTTACTGCTACCTGATGCGGGATATATTTTACCACTTGTGCCGGATATGATTTTACCCTCCTGGTCGATGGCACAATACCTAACTATGGTAGGTATGATATTGCCTGCATTACTAAAGAGAGCCATAGGTTCGGACAGGATCACCGTGTCGGTTGTAAATGCCGGAGTAGAGTGACCGGTGATGTAACGATGATTGGTTGCAAGGGATGAAACCACCAAAGGTGCCTGATCATACTCTCGTTGCCAACTCCTGTCGATTTTGCGTAAAGCTGCGACAGAGGTGATGGATGCGAATATGTAACTACCAGTACCGTTTTCTTGGGAGAACCATACATCACCTTCTATACCGTTAGGCTCATAAAGGATTACATACCCGTTATATGGGGTCACGTTTTTATTCACCGGTTGGTCAGCTCCATTTTTATAGCTGATACTGACGGGCTGCAAACTATGTGCGTTCACCAACCGGAAAGCATAGAGCTTTCCTGAAAAATCATCTTCCATGAAGGTGAATTCCTTTGTGGTGGAAACATTTTCCCATGAGAGTGTTATCTTTTTCCCTATGTCTTCAAAAGACAGGTAAAGGGAAATATCCGTATAGTCGGTCACCGGGTTTGATGCCCCTGTTGCACCCATTTGGCCCCATTCCTTAGGGACTGTTACTTTCAATGTTTTGGTGGGAATTATCCTGTTGAGATATTCAAAAATCCCTTGGGCTGCATAAGCCGAATCTTTTGTAAGTTCTACGATTTTGCTCTCTCTTATGCCGTAAAACACATCAGGCTCATCTCCTGATTCCGGGTGTATGATTGTGCCGTCAAGTCCGTCACAAAATTCCATACTCATCCGAGCGGTGGATTGATCTACAACATTGATTCTCTTTGAGATGGCTTGCGGTTTCTCATCATTATTATTAGCATAGACGGTAATGGTTCTAAATTCAGACACGAATCCTTGCACCGCCGGAGTAAAGACCACACTGCCTGTTAGTGTAATGAGGCCGGTGGCCGGGTCGGACTCTTCAATAGGATTTGTCAGCTTCCCTTCCTCTAAGCCGCCTCCGCCTAGTATTTCATACCTTGATATGTATCCGGGCAAAAGATTTTTGATCCTGAAAACAAAAGTCGAAGGTTCCCCCACTAGCGCATTGGAGGCTTCGGTGAGGCTTTCCATTGTCACAGGAGGAGGTGTGATATATACATTGGCTGTGGCGGAAACGGATTCGGTATCCGTTGATGCATTCAATGTAATGGTATATGCCGGTTTGAATTCACCGTTTTCATAAAGGGACACGGTTTTCGGTGTTATATCATCGAATACCAGGTTCACCTCCGTGACATCATTCTCCCTTGTGGCATTACCTGATTTTACTAAGGAGCCGTCGGATTTGCGTATTTCATAGGTTAGCACAGGTGTTTTCCATTCGTCTTGAAATCGATGGAAATTATCAAAAAACCGTGCAGTTACAGCGCTCGTGGTATCGCTTTTGCCTACTGATATTTGTCCGGTGATCAAGTGTGGAGCTCCTGCAAAGAACGTGAATGTTTTGACCAACACATCGTCGTTAGCCGGTAGCGCCTGCTCCATGCGATATGCCCTTTCTTCTGATGTTAATGTGATATTCACTTTGCCCTCTTCGTAGAACACAAGATTGCCGCCAATTACTTGAGCTTGATCCGGGTTGTCGGACTGCCAAGTATATCCTTGGAAAGTGGCGTCTTCCGGGCTAATTGCCACCTCAAGGGGGTAGGGGCTGTCACATTTGATTCCAAAAGCCGGAATACCGGTTACAGTGATGCTTTCTACCGGGATGAAATCCGCCGTTTCGGGGGCTATTTCGATGTATGTAAAAGCATTGTAAAACCCCAGCCAAACCATCATTTCACCGTAACTTTTGTACACCTCCAAGGCAATATCAAAAGCTCTACCTGTATTGTTCTCAGGGGCCGTGAAAGTGGCTTCTATGCTCTTTGTTGTTGAATTCCAACCAATCGAGTCTTGAGGGATAAAGTTCTGTACTCCGTCATAAGACAGGCCGATTTGCTCTATCCAATAATCGTTAAATTCGGCACCAAAGTTTATTTGATCTGCGTTTTGCACCGGCAGGGACACTTGGATATTTTCAAGTCCTTTATAAACTTCCTTGTCAGTAGTGATCGGTCCGAATACAGGTTCATAGTTGTACCTGAATGTATACGTTGAGGCATTAATGTCACTCTCGCTATAAACATCGCTGTAGATAAGGTCTATTACGTCATTGTTCGCCGCATTCTTTATACCGGTGATGCTGACAACTTCCCAATCTTCACTGATCGGATCAGTGGGAGGCAGGACAAATGTCACATCGCTCAAGATGGATCCGATGGCCTCGACAGGTTTGAGTACCAACGTTTCCGTACCCCTTTTTAGATTCAAGGTCAGATCATCTGTAATCTCGCAAAATCCTCTATCAAGTAGAAAGATATTTCTAGTCGGCAAGAAGGTCACAGCGATGACCTTGCTCTCGTCAGGTTTTACAGACATGGTGGCGTCACTTACTTGGGCATACACAACAGGCAACAAGCCTGTCGTATCTTCTCCGGTGCCCTTTTCTTTTGTCGTTTCCAACCGGACCATGGGGGTAGCTAGGGTTGTTTTATCAAAGGTGTGGAAATATATGTATGAGCTGAGCGTACCGCTGCGAAGGGTATTGTCGCCTAAGTCATACTCTTGCCCGACGTATATTGTTTTACTGGTCACATTAGGGGGGAATTCAATAAAGCCATGGCTGTAATTATCTCCCTCACCGGTATCAAATATTCTAAAGCCATTGGCATTGCTACCGGAGTATGAGTCAAACATTGCGGTAACCTGATATCCGGCTTCGCTTCCCTTAGGCCGGGTGATGGTAATGGGGAAGCGTTCACCATTAGCGATAGATGCAACAAATTCGTCGTAGTCCCCAAGGTCGATGACCAGTACGCCATCCTTGAGTTCACCTCCTTGAATTTCAAGTATATCGTCGTGTATCGGCAATGCGGAATTGTCTGCGATATAGACGCTTTCGGTAAAAGCCGTAACAGGTAGCATAGTCAGTAGAATGCACATTACTATGAACAAGCTGCTTATTTGTTTCAATCGAAAACCATTTTTAGATATCACAATATTTCCTCCTTTTTTAGTATGACTCGCCAAGAGTCATCTTGATAATTTCGTTATAGGCAAGTTCCGCTACTGTCATACCATTTTTGTACCAATAGACAAAACGGCCGTCGGTGTCCGCTGTGCTCCAAATCTCCAAGGTTTGCAGTGCACCGAATCGAAAGCCCGAAAAATAGGGCTTCATATCTACTGTTACTGTATTTCCTGTGTCAAAGGTCACCCGCAAAATACTACCATCTTGCGGTTCCACCATCATAATCGGCTGTCCTTTCATGCTTATACCTTCCTTTCAAATAGAAAAACGCTATTATACAAATTTATTGTACAGTAGCGTTTTCGTTTTGTAGTGTGACCATTTGTCACTACTTTTTCATTTTGAGCAAATCTTCCAACGCAAGTCGTTTGTTTTTTCCTTCTCCCGGCACGTTAAGCTTGTCAAAGACTCGGGAAAGCTGATTTCGCACTGTTCCCTCGGCAAGGTGCAGCTCATTAGCAATTTCAGCATTGGTTTTCCGCTGTGCCGCCAGCCTTGCGATGGTAAGCTCACGCTCAGACAACCCATAGGTCTCATATTCTTCGAAATGCTTACGGTTAATATTCTGCCTTGAATCACCGAACCTTTCGGCAAGGGGTAATATGAGGTCAATTTCCCGGGAATAGATGCCTGCATTTTGTATGTCCTTTAAGGTGGAGAGAATATAGCACTCACTTTCGGCAAAGGGCATAAGAATGCCATCGGGCAGTGCCATATCAAGAGCTGTAATCAGTTCGTCATGTGCCTGCTTCCTCCTGCCAAGCTGCTCATAGGCAGCAGATAGCTGAATGTGGAGCCAGATTTCGCACAGTATATTGTGATAGATGTTGTACAGTTTTTCACATTCTTCTTTCCTTGCCAAAACCTGTGTCCATTCTCCTTTAGCAAGTAGCAGCTGGGTATAATATGTGTGCAACATGGGCGTTGCAGGGAACATCACCAGCGCTTCATGAAGTTGTCCCTTTAAGAACCATCCGGGTGCAGATTCAGGCTGTCCTAGCAGCGCATATAGAAAGCCCTGACACATATCCAGGGTATTCAGCAGTGTATATTGTCGCTCATGGTGCAACCATTCTCGACTGTCACAGATTCTTTTGCTCATCAACTCATAATTGCCATGGAACAGATCCATTCGCATTGAGAGAAATTCATTACACAGCATAATACTGAATTGTTCTTTTCGCCTCGCTGCTGACAGCGCCATACGATTTGTAATGTCTGCATCAGTCAACTGCCCCCGCTCATAAAATAATTCAGCGGCAAAAGCGTGTTCCGCACCATTTCCGTGTCCATCCGATACTTGATAGTAATAGGGCATGCACTCTTTCATCTCTAGGTTTTCGTTATCGGCTTTGCCTACTTCCCGGTGATACATCATAAAAACAGAGGGGGCTGAAAAAGTCCACGCTCCTTTTGGATCTACACTGAGGGAGGTGCGGCTCAAAAGTGCGCAGGCTCTGCGGTGGTATGCGCTCATGGCAGAGATATCGTTATAGCTGAGAAAACTCTCTGAAAGCTCGGCATCTCCTAAAAGGTCGTCACGCTGCTGCGGAGTTAAAGCTGTATCTTGCTCAAGCGCTTCCAAAAGCAATCTCTTCATCCGTTTGATTTCAGGTATGTTATGAAAAGAAAACATCTTGACCATACATACGACAATTGCAAGGGGATGCCTTCTCAAAATGTCTTCGGGGCATGTTTGTATCCAGTTGAAAAATCCTTGGCTATGCTCGGTGTTAAGGCTTTTTGCTTTATCCTTTTCCAAAACCTCCAAAAGAGCATCCCATTGCTGGGCCTTTGCAAAAGCTAAATAAGCTCGAATATATTCTTGCTGCTTAAAATGCCATTTCCCAAGCCTGTAAAAAATCTCTTTCTGATACTCCTTCGGTTTTTCCGTGAACTTCTGTCGTACGCATTGGCTCAACATGTGATGGTAACGATAAATGTCGTTTTCGCTTTTTGTAATAAATGCGTTGTTTTTAGAAAGAGAATTTAATAAACTCGCCGCATCTTCTTTCTGCCACAAATAGGCTGCTTGAGGCTCGGTGAATTCATCTGTCATGCCAATGAGAATCAAAAACTCTTTTTGCCTTATAGGTAGCGGTTCTAAAAGAACCTGATCGATTAGTGTGTATATGTCAGATGAGCTGGAAAGCCACCGTCCGCTCTGTGCATAGGACTTAAAGTTCAGGTAAATCATAGAGATCCATCCCTCACTAAGCTCAGCGAGAGTCTTAAGTTTATCGTCTAGTGCCTTAAGGCGGCATCGCTGGGCGTATAGTAAAACCTCCTGTTCTGTGAGCCTCAAATCTTCCGTTCCGATTTCACAGAGCAGATTGCCGAAGCGCATTTGTTCCTCTACGCTAAAAATCTGATTGCGTGATAATAAAATCATATGCACACAGTCCGGTAGACTGTTTGAGAGAAAAAGTAGCATTGGAGTTAAGGATTTTTGATTGAGGATATGAAGATCATCCAATATGAAGTAAAGTGGTGTTTTGCTGTTATGTAAGGCGTCATTAAGAAGCTCTGCCAGCACTGAAACAGCGCCGGTATCCTTGGGAAACCCGAGCACCTTCATCTGTTCGTTAAGTTCCGGATAGTCTTTAAAAGCCCTGCAAAACCCACTCCAAAAATCCGTCGTACTATCCGTAGCAATGATCTGGCGTAAGATTACAGCATTAGGGTTACTTTTTAGCAAATGCTCTGCCCACCATCTTACGGCAGTAGTTTTTCCAAAACCCATAGGAGCGATAACCGTAGTGAACGGATGATGCCTAATTTCATTCAGCCGATTCTTCAACCGCTCTGTAATAAAGATATCGTTTAAGTGAGGGTAATAACTCATGAAGCAATCTCCTTTTATGCGCCTTTAATATGCTTGTTTATTAACTTAGTGAAGAGTTCTGCCTATTTTTTCTGCGTATTTGAGAAGGCGGGACTTTTTTATACTTCCTAAACAGTTTGGTAAAATAGTTGCTATCTTCGATCCCTACCGCAGATGCAATTTCCGTGATGTTCATGTCTGAACTTCTCAACAATCGGTCTGCATTTTGGATACGTACTTGATTGATATAGTCGGTGATGGTTTTACCGGATGCCTTTTTAAACTGTAAATATAAATTGGATGTGCTCATACCGGCATAGCGGGCTAAATGATCCACTGTGATTTTTTCACTATAATTTTCTTCTATGTATACAATCACCTTGTTTAAACTTTCCAAATTGTTGTTTCTGACTTGAAACTCCTTTTTTGTTAGAACAGTTTCGGTAAATCTTCGAATCATCAAGACCAGTACCAAATACACATAAGCTTTTACTGAAAGTTCATATCCTTCTTCTCGGGTTTCGGATTCCCAAACCATTTCCCTGATATACCTGTCAATATCAGGATCCTTGCTGATTATGTTCTTAAATAGAATCAGGTTGTTTTCAATAGGAAGAATGTATTTGCTGTCAATGGAGTCAAAAAAGCTGCTTTGGATCAATGAAGGATCAAAGGCAATACAATAATACTCCAGAACCCCCCCTCCCGGATTGTGGATTCTATGTAGTTCATGGCTGTTGATATAAATGATATCGCGGGACTTGACCTTGATTTCGTTGAAGTTGCATTCCACGACGGCGTCGGCTTCTATGAAGAAGAGAATCTCGATTTGCTCATGCCAATGGCTGTCACAGATCGGTCCTTGTACGTTATAGCGAACCCTTCTGATGATAATGGGAAAATAGAAATCCGGCAGCTCCGGTTTTTTATACAATGCTTTATGTGCCATTCATTCAACACCTTCCGTTCACTGACGCCTTATTAATTATAGGATATTACTAAATAATTGCATGATAATCAAGGAAAAGCTTCTAGAGCCATTATATACTTTATATAAACCCGACACAAGTAGCGGAAAAAATTAGACAACTTAGGAAACTGATGATGACAATATCATAAACAAACACGAAATATAGATAATGGATTTCTATAATATTTCTATTGTGGTTAACCGATGTAGGCGACAAAACCTGCATCTATATATAAGGAGGTTACAAATATGTTTAAACGATTGCTTTGTTTGGTCAGTTTATTGGTTATGCTATCAATGTGCTTCACATTGATCGGATGTTCCCAAAGCGGCGAGGGTTCAGAGGAGGAGACCGGTACCGGTACTTCGACGAAGGCTCAAACGACAACAAAGAAACCGGTGGTTACCACCACAACGCAAGTGACAACAGCGGAAGAAGTGAATCCTTTTAAGGATTTCTATGAAATTACGTGGTTGACACAGTTGAATGCCGATTGGAGAGAAGGAAGATGGGATGAGCTCGAGCTGGAAGAAAGGTTCAATGTGGACTTGCAGGTTTGGGCGGAAGACGGAAGAAACACTGAAAGAATGGCAGCATTAGTGGCAGCAGGTGATATACCTGACTACTTCTATATGCCTCAGGCACCTATGCAGCCCTATAAAATGTATGAATCCGGTGTAACACGATCCATTACGCTGCAACAAATGAAGGACTGGATTCCGGGATATGTGGAATCCACTGCCAGAATCCCCATAGGATTCAGTTACAACCTGGTATCGGGAAAGGACGATGAATACATAGGATTTACCCATAACAACATGGGTGGTTGCCAGTTCTTTTATGATGCAACATGTATTAATTTGGACTGGTTGGAAAATGTGGGATACGGGATTGACGAAAGTGAAATGACACCTTTTAAAACAACTGTATCCGGCTATGAGCAGTATGACGATAATCTTTGGTTCGCAGAAGGGAACTTCTCATTCGATGACTTAAATGAGATCATGAAAAGATTCACCGAGGATGACCCTGACGGCAATGGAGTGGATGATACTTTCGGTGCGATGTACATGGTGGAAACACAATGGACGAACATGACACAAGAAGGATTATTCGGATTTGTACACGACTTGAAGTATCTTTACAAAGATCCTGTAACCGGAGACATTGTTCCTAAATACGCATATACCCCGTACAAAGATTATCTTGCATGGGTTTCAGACAGTATAACAAAAGGATATATGACTACTCTTGCGGGTAAAGAAAGCTGGGTTTTGGAGTATGAACAGTTAACCGCTACTAACAAGGTGGGGATCTTCTCCATAGTCAGTGACGGTTATATATACCTCAACAGCACAAGCTACCAAGTTTTCCCGCCCCAGAACATTTTCTTGCAGGAAAAGTTTAAAGATGAGAGATTTGTCATTGGCCCTATGTTTAAAGGACCGGATGGAAAAGGCGTCAATATGACCTATGGTATTGACCCTTATGGTGAGGGATCTTACCGGGTGCAATTGATCGGTGCACAGGTAGACGACGGGAAGCTTGAGAGAATTTGCAATATTCTTCAATACACCACTTTTAGCAGCCAAGAAAATTATGTTCGGTACAACAGCGGTATCGAAGGAGTCCATTTCAAATGGGCCGGAGAACCCTACAAGAGCAATATGATCAAGACGGCTGTAGCCGACCTTGCCGAAGAATACAGGGGTCAGCTCAAGGTGTTCAGTTTGTTCTACACACCTTCTACAGTGCAACAACAAATTGACAATGCTTTAAAAGACGGTTATTGGTGGTTCATGCCCTTCATGCACTATAACGGACTGTTTGAAAAGTATGCTTTGAATCCTGAAAAGCATTTGTCCGAAGCATATATGGGAAGAGAACTCTATGCTGAGTATGTGGATGCAAATGCGACTGCAAACCAAGAATTGAATCCCATTATCGCAGATTTTAAATCCAGAGCATTATCAGGACAAATTGCCAATCTTAACACTGAGTGGAGCGAATATATCGATCAGCTGTATGCAAACGGACTACAAAAAATGGTTGACGATTTCTATAACAATCCGAGTTTTGTTAAGTACGATCCCGGAGAGAAGTTCACTATGAAAGATTAGTGGAAACAGAAGGGGTTACGGGAGTTGCTATGTACGCAACTCCCCTTTTAAATAACCGTGAAAACATTTAACCTATACACCACGAGGTAGCGTCCTATGAATTGTAATTATACTTGTTTTGATATTATGAAGGATACAAGAGATGACGAGGTGACTCGATTGACATACCGAATGTTGCTCAAGTGGGTAAACTTCGCTGACCGTCATTACAACAAATGGAACAGCAGGGAGAACTGCGGTCATTTCTTCGGTGGCTCTTACTGGTATGAAATAGAAACGACATTTGCCGCTTTTGTATATGCTGTCGTAGCATCTTACGGAGAGTTCGATCCGAGCGTTTGTCATGTCCCTGTGGATGAAATCAGGGCAAAAGCCATATCAGCCATCCGCTATTTGGGTTTTACCCATGATACCGGGCCTGCAGATTGCGTCAGGGAAAAGTCAGACAATCCCTTTTGCAGCGAAAAAAAGTGGGGTGGTTTGGGCAATGAATTTTTTATGGCCAGTCAACACGGCACTTCTGTTTCCAGATTTGGTCTGGCGGCATGGTTGTTGTGGGATCGGTTGGATAATGAAACAAAAGGATTGGTTTGCAATGTATTGGAAGATTATGCAAACCGTTGGATGGATTATCCTTGCCCCTCGGGTACATACACCGACACTCAAACGGAAGAGAATGCATGGACTGCTATGGGAATCGCCACAGCTTGTTTTCTGATGAAAGATCACCCGAATTGGAATAAGTGGCAGGTCGCTATGAAAAGATGGGCTTTTAACTCCTGCACAACCTATATGGATGCATTTCGGGAAGATGCATCGGATGGACGGCGTATCTACCGAGGATGGATCAATACGGTAACCACACATCCGGACTATACTACCGAAAACCATTGTTTTGTTCATCCGAACTATTTAGCTTGCGGAATTCATATTCGTGCGGTGATCGCCATTATGTGCCAAATGGCCGGAGTGCCCATTCCGGAAGCGGTTACATACAGATGGAACGACGTGTATGATAACACCCTCAAGTTGTGGTCGGATATGGACGGAACACCGATCCCCATACAAGGTCAGGATTGGTGGTACTATTCTTTGCCTGACAGTCACTTCACCCATGCAGTCATGCATGTAATTAAAGGGGATGTTGAAGCGGGAGCTTATGAGAAGAAAGCTTTACAGCGTGTAAAGAGCGTCCAAGACGGTAATGAAAACGGGTGCTTTTACGAAAAAGACGGCAAGAAATTTGTAATAAACAAATACCAAAGCGCATTTGAAATGGATCACATGGCAGCATCCTCTGTAGCACTGACCTTTTTGCTTCATAAATATGCCGCAGGCACACCGAAATCTAGAAGCTCTTCGTTAACCGGAGTATATCATTATCCATACGGAAACAGTGTTATTAGAAAGTCCGAAGACAGCTTTGCATGCTTTACATACCGAAATAATTGTATGGTGTTTTGTTTCCCAAAAAAAGGATTATGGTTCTTTACTCCAAGGACGGCGAATTTGATAGGAGAAATAACAGTGGAAGGCTTTCAAGGAGATCCCGGCTTGGCAAACTTTCAAGTAGTCCGGAACATGGAAAGAACCTGCATCAAAGAAGAGAAGGATTCTTTTACGGCTCACGGTACGATTGATCGGGGTTTGGGCATGCTGGATCAACAAGTGGGAATGATTGCATTGCCAAACGATATGTGTGTCTATTCCCATATATATACGGCGAACAAAGATATAAAGGTCACATCAATGCGGGCAGGGATTATCGGTATACGAAATGAAAACTATGTCAACAGCCCGGATGTGGCAAAAGGATACAAAACCATTTATGCAGGAGACCTTGTAAAGACCTACAAAGGGTACATGGGTGGTGACGATATCGTTGATTATTATCCGGATGTTCATTATATGAACATTGACGATGAAATGAGTATCATCGCTTTGTACAATAGGCAGGTGATATATGTCAATGTACATCACTATCCGAAATGGGTGGGATTAGAGGATGTCTGCATACTGGATTACAATGATAAACCCTTTGGGGTGACCAACGGAGAAAAGTTCGGGAAACTCTTGACTGTAATGTCACCTAATCAAACTTTTCAAAAAGGCAAAGAACTATATGAATCCATGAAAGTGTGGGACACCAAAAGGGTGGATGTGGATGTTGTGCAATTAGAGGGTTTTCTATGTTATGTAAATCACTCCGAAGAGGACTTGGTGGTCAAGGCTAAAAGGTCTGATCAATGCGAATATATGGACATTTATTCCGGAGTTACCACAGGGGGCTGTAATATGACTGTTTGGGAAAAACGCATATCTAAGCATTCATCAGGATTTTTAAATCCTATTTGCCGAATCAAGGGTATCCAGGAAGGAATTGAAGTCCATTGCAGCGAAGAAGGTATTGTCAACATATTAAATCGTGGAAGTTCCTCTGTATCTATTGAGATAAAACATTTTCATGAGGAATCTAGGGAAATAAATTTGAAGCCGTTAACATTCCATTCGGCAAAACCGGATGAATGGCTTTGGAGGTAATGAAGTGAATAGAAAAAAGTTTTTATTGATTGCCCTGGGAATATCTATGGTACTAATCGGAGGTGCAATTTGGGCTGGTGTTGGAAAACCGGCTCCGGTAAAACGTGAAAAAAATCATCGTGAGGTGAAGTTAGTCTCCGGTAGCTTTTTTACGGATCCATATTACATCCGACAAAGCTTGGAAGTATTGATTCATGAATTTCAATCAGGGCAAATGTCTTCCAACGAAGTTTCTAATGTTTTAACGGAAATAACTCAGGAAATGGAAGGATCCAAAAGATTTTTAAATTACAAGTCTTATTTGTCTATCAATAAAAAAGACAACCTTTATGGTGTTATCTCGGAGGGAGCATCCATTGGAGGAGGTTTCGAATACGAGGATTCGTTCAAAACCGGAGACTATGTGGTGAAAAGCGCGAATGAGTTGGTGGAAGCCTTGGGTAAAGCGAAATCCGGTGATGTAATCTTTATTCCCGGTAATGTTAAGATTGATATGACGGAGTATATGTACGCCGATCAATATGCCATAAAGCTTCAAGAGGGTATAACACTGGCTTCGGATAGAGGTCGTGAAGGTTCTAAAGGCGGTATGCTTTTTACAAGCGCTATAAGGGCGGTTCCCTTCATTCAAGCCGGTGTTGATGCAAGGATTACAGGTTTACGTATCCAGGGACCGGATGCAAAGCAAAGGGATTGGAAGAATCGACTTTTTATGTCCGGTATAAAGATCGATCAACCCGGTGTTACAGTGGATAATTGTGAAATATCGGCATTTAACTACGCAGGAATTGAAGTAGCGGGGGAAACTGCTGTAATTCGGCATAACTATATCCATGATATTCAAGCTGTGAACAGAGGATTTGGTGTTTGTGTTGACGGTGCGAAAGCGGTGATCGAAAACAATTTGTTTAATAACATTCGTGTCTGCGTCAGGGGAATTCAAAGACCTACTGTGTATATGGAGATTAGGAACAATATCGACATGGGAAATACATTGGAATGCTTTATGCAAATAGAAAAGTCCAGGTCCGGAGGAACTTTACAAGAGTCGGACTATGTAAAGATATCCAACAATACATTGTTATCTACCGCACAACTATTCCAAACAGGGGATTTCCCTTTAGAATCCTTGGAGATAATGGATAATTATTTTTATATGCAAGCTGATGAATATGTGGATTATGAATTCCCGGATGTGGATCGCAATGCATACGGATTGCGAGATGAGTTGAAAACCGAAAAGAACTCGGATTTCTCCATTCTGGAGGTTGCATCCAAGCATACACCGGACATGAGATTAGCTAATATAACAAGCAGGATCCATTATTGCGATTTGAATTTGGTCTATGATCAAATAGCGGAGCTTGCTAGTGAGATTTCAGAAGATGGTGTTTTGTGGGACGAAGTTTTGTTGTCCATGCAACAAACCGTAAGAACCATCGAAGGATATGATTTGGCATACGAATATCTGGAACAACCTTTTGTTTTGGTAGATGGGAAAGAATACGGCGCAATGCCGGATTCCCGGCCCTTAGGGGGCGGATACGGATACAATGAAATATTTACTGACGGAGATTATGTAGTAGAAACCACAGCGGAATTGATCGATGCACTTTCAAAGGCTAAAGAAGGTGAAGTTGTCTTCATTAAAGGAGATGCGGTGATCGATCTTACAGTCATAGCGGATACGTTAACTGTCAATTCCGGTGTGACCATAGCAAGTAACAGAGGATTGAATGATTCTCCCGGAGGATTGATTTATTGTGATACTTTTTATGCTCCTGTGTTCCAATTGAAAGAAAATGTGCGGATCACAGGGATATGCATAAAAGGTCCGGATCCGGAGCCTCGATTAGAATTTCATAAAAGATCCTTTTCCGGTGATAACCCCAAAGGTCATGATTACTATTTTAAACTGGTGACCATGTACGGATTGTTAACTAATTACTCCGGTCTTCAGGTGGATAATTGCGAGCTGGCCGGCTTTAGCACCGGCGCCATTAGCATATCCGGAGAAAGTAAGGATCATCACATCCACCATAACTATATTCACCATAACCAAAGAAACGGGTTAGGGTACGGTGTAAGCCACGGTAAAGCCATATCCTTAATCGAATACAATTTGTTTGATTATAACCGACACGATATACAAGGAAGCGGAGAGCCCGGATCGGGGTATGAAGCGCGTCACAACCTGCAGATGGGTCATTCATTAAGCCACTGCTTTGATATGCACGGCGGTAGTGACAGAGGAGACGGGACATCCACGGCAGGTGGAGATATTTTGATGCACCACAATACATTCTTGTCCGAGAAATATCCATACCTTATACGAGGACTTCCCACCGGAATACAGGATTTTTATATGAATGCAGTATTTGCACCTTTAAAATCCTATGAAAGAGGATACCTTTACGGTTGGAATGCCGATTATTACAAGAAGTTTCTTGTCAGAGACAATGTATTTGATTTGAAGAATAAACCGGTGGTGGTTCCTTAAAATAAGCTAATAACAGATAGTTGCCTCCCTTTTTCATACATATAGTCCGTTCGTCAAAA
The DNA here is from genome assembly GCA_937894465.1 of uncultured Clostridia bacterium. Lineage (GTDB taxonomy): Bacteria > Bacillota > Clostridia > JAAYHZ01 > JAAYHZ01 > JAAYHZ01. The sequence goes on along the minus strand of CALCRE010000030.1, from coordinate 11,148 downwards.
GCGTTATTTTCGTGGTTGTTGGTAATGTTTTAGGCGAGCGGACGCTCTGTTTTCATAATCTGTACAAACAGAGTTTTTGTGGTAAAATGGTAATCATGGTAAATAAAACTCAAAGTACAGATATTCTATGGAGGTGCTATATGAAATTTCTATCTGTCTTATTATCTCTCCTTTGTATGACCATGCTCATCTCTTGTGACCGAGTGCTCGAAGAAGATCTATATAAAGAACAAACAGTAGAGGAAGAAAACATTTTTGATGCAAAGCCCTTAAAGATATTGATGAATAGCAAATACAACAATTACGGGCCGGATTTGATCATGGGCTGGAATATGACGAGTAAATTCCATAACATATTAGATGAAATCGGATTATTATGTGAAGAAACCTTCGGCTACAACATTGAATTTATTTCTTTCCCTGATAGCGGTGCCTCCAATGAATACTTAGTTGCTTTGCAAGCCGGATTGGAGTTTGATTTAATATTTCCCACAAAGGTATATACACATGTAGCAACCCAAGGAGATAATGCCCTCTATTACTTTTGGAATGATGAATTTATCGAAATGTATATGGATTTGTCTCCTTACTTAAATACATATGCTCCGGAAGTATATATGCACATGCAAAGCTTTGATTATGTGATGGATTATATAACTAGGAATGATAAGGTTTATGCCATGTATGCAGGAGTTCCTGATGTGGGGTATAATAATGTATTGGTGAAAAATGAGATACTTCAAAAGTACAATGTTTCCGGAATAGAAAACTTTACTGATCTTTTCGGTTTGATGGAAGCCTTTGATATGGATCTAGAACTTACGGACAATAACAAGATTATGTCAAGTGGTAACTCGTTGCTGGAATATGCAATGAATAAAGCCGGATATTATCCGGTAAATCAATGTAGACCCGGTAGTATCGTTTGTAAATTGGATGATCCCCACCTCGAGCCATATTTGATTGAGGATACGAACATTTTAGATGTCTTTTTTGAAGAATTCAGCCCTTTTTTTGACCGATCCTACTTTCAATGTTCAACAAATGAAGGTTTTCAATCTCTGTATACCCAAGACGGTGTGGATATGTATATGAATGCATATGTATCGCACCTTTTTTATTGGGACCAAAACCAAGGAGAGAATCCTTGGAATACCTACACACTGTGTGTTCTTGACCAAGACCAACCCGTTGTTAAAAATTTTGACAGCATTCAGCTCATCCCTGTCCCCTATACCTGCACACAACCTGAAAAAGCCATCAGCTTTGTCAATTGGTTGTTTACTGATGAAGATGTCGGTCAATTGTTGACATTTGGAACGGACAAGGGGAAGTATCCAGGTTACAAAACTACATCAGACGGAAAAATTACATATGAACAAAACACTCATACTGTGTATCTTTTGGATAACTTGCTGGCCAATTTTTCAGATCGCTTATTTCCTTTTGACAATAAATCTATGGACCAGTCAAAGGATTATATAGCCTTGGCTCAAAAGGCAATATATCCGCCATTGTACCGGTTTCTTGAAACAAACCACAATGAGAATATGCGATCTTTTGAATTGATGGGTATGAGTTATTACAACAACTTGGTGATGAAACAAAGAGAGGAATATATCAACAGTAGCATTCGATTGTTGTTTGAAGATCCGAAAGCCGTAACGGCACATGAAATGAAGACGACTTTGGACTCTATGACGGACAAGGATACAGCACTTAGGAATTACAAGGACTTCGTTGAAAAACTCTTCCGATAAAACTGCAAAATAAAATCGTTATACATAACGATTTTATTAATGGTGTTATTGATATCTTAAGCCATGGCTTTGTCTAGTACCGCTTTCACTATTTCCTTGGTGGCAACACCTTCGTGTACTTTCTCGTCACCTATATAAAAAGTGGGAACCAGTTGATAATCATAACTGTTTGCAAGTTCTGTTTCTTTTGATTCATCAACCCTTTTCATGGGTATATCGTTATAGATCTGGTTTTCTTGCTTTAATTCCTCTAGCCATGCAGAAGACTGTTGGCAGTAGGGGCAATAGGGTAAATAAAAATAAGTGATTTCCTTCATATTATTTTCCTCCTTCATGCATTTATTTATAGTATATCCATGGGCTTAGTTATTTTGCAAGCACTTTATACGGCTTTCGCGCTGTATTCCTGATATAGGTTCCTATAAAGCAAGCTTGTGGCCATAAGCTCGGAATGAGTTCCTTGTTCAATGATTTTACCTTGATCCATGACAAAAATGATATCAGCATGCATCACAGTGGATAATCGATGAGCAATGACGATCACGGTTCGATCCTTCATTAAGCGATTTAGGGCTTGCTGAACCTCGGCTTGAGTTTCGTTGTCTAATGCAGAGGTGGCTTCGTCAAGAAGTAGAATCTTAGGGCTTTTGATAAAAGCACGAGCAATAGCGATTCTTTGTCTTTGCCCTCCGGACAGATTAGCACCACGTTCTCCCGCAATGGTCTCATATCCTTGAGGTAAAGCCATGATAAAATCGTGAGCATTTGCTTTTTTCGCAGCTTCGATCACTTGCTCATCACTTGCATCCGGTTTACCGCACAATATATTATCTTTGATGCTCATACCGAATAAGAAGGATTCTTGAGGCACAATGGCAATGTGCTTTCTTAAGTCAACCGTATGATAATCTTGGATACGAACCCCGTCTATTTTGATATCGCCGCCTTGAGGTACATAAAACCTTGGTAACAGTTTTAAAACAGTGGACTTTCCGGCACCGCTTTTTCCCACAAAGGCTACTGTCATTCCGGGAGCTATATGAAAACTGATATCATTTAAAACTATCTGACCCGGTTTATATGCAAAATGGACATTTTCAAATTCGATCTCTCCTTTTTCCACTGTATGAAAGTGCGCCGGTTGAGATTGAACGATATCATCGGTTTTTAAAATAGTTTGTAACCGATCTATAGAAGCTGATGTTGATTTTGTATCCAAATAAATTCCGGAGATGAGGGATATAGGTCCTGCAATCATGTCTGCGTAGAGGATAAACGAAATCAATGCGCCGGGTGTCATGGTTCCTTGAAATACCTTTACCGAACCTAATGCTACTACAAGGACAAATTGGAATAGAAACAGCAAGCCGATCATCAAGGAATTAGAGGCTCTCATCCCGGTTTCTTTCACAGAATTCTTCACCAGCTTTTTTTGTTCATGGTCAAACATTTTTGACGCGTGTTTTTCCAACTGAAAAAGTTTGATGATGGTCATACCCGCAATGCTCTCGTTAATCATGGCAGTGATGAATCCCATTTGTTGACGTATGGACATAGATAGAGGTTTCACTTTATTGCCCAACCTTTTAGAGGTATATATAATTAAGGGAATGACAGTCAGTGTCAAGGAAGCTAACATGAAGTCTTGGTTGAACAGCATAAAAATGACGGTGACAAGGGAAATCACCCCTTGTATCAAATTGACTAAAACGTTTGTTATGGAGGATTGAATTTTATCGATATCACCGATTAATCCGGATAGGATGTCACCGGATTTTGATTGGTCATAATAGCCTAATGATTTTTCGGATAAGGCCTCATAAGCATCCAACCGCATGTCCTTCACTAAGTTATGATTAATCCTTGCTAATTTTTTGGTTTTCAAAAAGTTGAATATTTCTTTGGAGGACATAACAACAGCTAGAAAAACAAGGGAGTACACCAATATCGTCATGTTTTTATCAGCAAAAGCCGAATCCAAAAGAGTTCCAAGTATATAGGGGAAGGCTAAACCCGACAAAGTGCCAAGTAAAGTATATACTTGGCACAGTATATAGGACTTGTAATAGGGCTTAACATACTTTTTTAGGAATTTAATATTCTCTAACACACAAAACATCCTTTCAGTTGAATAATTGTACTGACTAGTCAGTACAATTATATTGCATCTATAATTGCCCGTCAAGTAAAAATTTAAAGTTTTAGAATTTACTATTGACAATCTATTTAGCCAATAGTAATATTAATGTGATATATTAATGATATCAAAATGATATCATAATATATCTATGTATTACATATGAAAGTACCAAAATCAATTTTGAAAGGAGCTTTGAAATGGTGGATAACACGGTTGTAGGAAAAATGAAGGATTATGAGGAAGTTGAAGCAAAATCTATGAATGGAATGATGATGCTTCTTCTCAACATTGCGTTAATGGTTGCCACATTGGCTGTATTCATACTAAGTATCACACAACTTGAAGAAAGGGGCGGTGGTGCATTATGGGTATTGCTACTAGTGATCAGTGCTTTGTATGCATTTATTATCGGCCCCATTTTATTTGCCGGGTTGAAGGTTTTAGGACCTAATGAAGCATATGTATTCACTCTATTTGGAAAGTACTACGGTACTCTCAAAGGAGAGGGGTTCTTTTTTGTCAATCCATTTGTGACTTCAGTCAATCCCGCAACAACAAGCACATCCACGGGATCCATCATGTCGGAACAAGCATCCATGCCCAAAGTGCAAGGACAAGAGATCAATATTAAACTCAGAAGCAAAGTGATTTCCTTAAAAGCAAGCACATTAAACAATGATAAGCAAAAAGTGAATGACCAATTAGGCAATCCGATTATTATTGGAATTGTGGTAATTTGGAAAGTGGTGAACACAGCGAAAGCGGTATTCAATGTGGATAATTACACTGAGTTCCTATCCATTCAATGCGATTCAGCATTAAGAAACACCGTCAGGTTGTACCCTTATGATATATCCGGGGATAATGACAACGAGAAATCTTTAAGAGGTAGCAGTCAAGAGATTTCAGACAAATTGGCCCAAGAAATTCAATCCAAAGTGGGAGTCGCCGGTCTTGAAATTCTAGAAGCTAGAATTACCCATCTCGCATATGCACCTGAAATTGCTGCGGCTATGCTTCAAAGACAACAAGCTTCAGCTGTGGTGGACGCCAGGCAAATGATTGTGGAAGGGGCTGTGGGCATGGTGGAAATGGCACTATCTAAGCTCAATGAAAATGATATCGTTCAATTGGATGAAGAACGAAAAGCTGCCATGGTCAGCAATTTACTTGTTGTTCTTTGTGGCAACAGGGATGTTCAACCGGTGGTAAACAGTGGATCGCTGTATTAAAAACAAAAATAAAAAGGAGATGATAACTAATGAAAAACTCAGGAAATGAAAAAAAGCAGATTGTATTAAGGTTGTCATCATCCCTTTGGAATGAGCTTGCCCAATGGTCTTCCGAAGAATTCCGATCCATAAACGGTCAAATCGAATATATATTGACCGAGGCTGTCAGGCAGCGTAAAAAAGGAAAAATCAACTCTTCTGAACAGCAAGAATAACACCTTAATTATTTGTCCAGTGTCCAACCATGGTCATTGTGATATATCATAAGTTTTGACATTCCGCCGTCTACTGTAATATTCTGTCCTGTGATAAATGAACTGTTATCACTACATAGAAACATGACGGCGTTTGTTATGTCTTCCGGAACACCCACTCTGCCGACTAAATGTTGATTGTTGTCTGATCCTTCAAAAACACTGCCGGAGGTGTCTATCCAACCCGGTGCAATGGAATTCACCCGCACTTTTCCTGCAAGGCTTACCGCCAAACCGTGGGTTAATGCAGTGATGGCGCCTTTTGCTGCGGTGTAACTTTCTGTATTGGGTTGGCTCATCATGTAACGAGTGGAGGAAATGTTCACAATACTGCCGCCTTGGTTAAAATGATCCATAAACAATTTTGTTAACATAAAAGGTGCTGTGACACCTACCCTTAAAACATAATTAAAATCCTCATAAGTGCATGACCGGATTCCCCCTTTGGAAAGACATGCATTGTTTATTAGATAGTCAATTTTTTTGTAATCTTGCAGCACTTTGCGGGAAAAAGCCACAAGGGTTTCTTCCTCTGCGATGTCGCCCACAAAGTAATCATTTGGAAGTTTATCAATAACACAAACATTGACTCCTTCTTTAAGAAAAGCATCACAAATGGATTTTCCGATGCCTCTAGCTCCTCCCGTGACTACTGCTGTTTTACCTTTCATATAGTTCAACCCCTTTGCCGATTATTCTATTTATTGTACCATAGTCAAGGGATTTCATTGATGAAAACCAAATGCAATGTATGATAAAATACATTGGAAAAAATAATATTCACTAGTATAGAAAGAAGGGAATCATAGATGGACGATAGAGCGTTATATGATATTACGTATGGCCTGTATATTATCACAGCAATATGTGATGACTATATGAATGGACAGATCGCAAACACGGTGTTTCAGGTTACTTCCGACCCGAAAACCATCACAGTGTGTATCAACAAGCAAAACCTAACCCACGAAATGATTGAAAAAAGCAAACGGTTTGGCGTATGTATACTAACACAAGATGCACCCATGGATATGATCGGATTGTTCGGATTTAAGAGCGGAAGGGAAATCAATAAGTTTGAAGGTGTCGCGTATATAACAGCGCAGGAAGGCACACCTGTAATTACAGATTATTGCAAGGGTTATATAGAATGCGATCTAAAGCAATCCGTGGATGTAGGAACCCATACCATGTTTATAGGGGATGTGGTTGATGCGCAGGTTTTCAAAAAGGACAAGCCTTTGACATATGCATATTATCACCAAGTAAAAAAAGGAACAGCCCCAAAAACAGCCCCGACTTATCGGCAGGAAAGCCTGATGGATTCAAGTGAAAACGAAGTGCCTAAATATCGATGTCCGATTTGTGGTTATGTATATGACCCGGAAGTTGGGGATGAAAATGCCGGTGTTATATCCGAAACACAATTTGCCGATTTACCGGAGGATTGGACCTGCCCTTTGTGCAGAGCACCGAAAAGTAGCTTTACAAACGAGTAGTAAAAAACGAGGCACAATTTTTCAGTGCCTCGTTTCTAACCTTAATAGATTTGCTTCATTCTTTACTTTATTTCTTCAGCAATTTATACAATACTTGCGCCATTTCCGCTCTGGTGGCTGTACCTGTCGGATCTAACTTTCCGGCTTTACCTTCAATAATTCCTGTCTTGACCAGTAGACTCATGGCTTCTTTTGCCCATATAGCGATTTGCTCTGCATCGATGAAGTCGGAGAGTGTCTTGCCGGAATCACCCTGAGGGCGTTGGCCGACAACATTGAGGACGTTGTACAGCATTGTGAACATCTCCTGACGGGTAATTTCTTTGTTCGGAGCGTACATATTGCCTCCTACTCCTACTGTAATCCCAAATCGCTTTGCAGCTGCGAGGTAGCCGGTATAGTATGTGTTTGCCGCATCGTAGAAATTGTCGATGGGGATCGTATCCGGGGCGATGTCATAAGCTCTCATTAATAGGACGATGAATTCACCGCGCGTAAGTTTCACATTGGGACTGAAATCCTCATTACCTGTTCCTAAGGTGATTCTCCTTGCTGCGATGAAACTCACGGCTTTGCTATACCATGCGTCGAAAGCCACATCTTTGAAGCTCATTCTGTTATACACCACAGCATAGTTGCTAAAGTGGGTGATGTCGAAGGTAACCATTCCCGTCGTCGGGTCATAATGTCCATTTGGTACGGTGACCACTATGCCACTGCCGTCAATGTACCAGACAACGATGCTTTCAGGGTTTTGAAGTTCTGTGGCGGTGGGGGCATAGGGTATACTCACCGTCACAGGTGCATTTGGATTACTCCAGTTGGTCTGCTTACCATCAATGGACAGGGTGAGTTGTATCAGCGGTCTGTTGCCGATGGCGGATTTAACAGAATCCGGCAGATTGTCCTTGTTTCCCCGACCGATGGAAATCACCGCATGGCTTCCTTTGATACCTGTACCGTTTAGCATGTTGGAAGGAGCTGTAACGTTACCTTTGTCTGTGTTGACAGTCAGTGTTCCCTGGAAGGAAGTCGTTGACAGATCCGGTACCGGTATGCCGACTGAATAAGTGTTAACGCTGGGAATCGAAGGTATCGTGATGACGGTTCCTTGTTGGTCTAAACCTCTAGATCCTAAGTGTACTGAGGCGGATCCTGCATCTTCATCAACTATAACCGGAAGCATCGCTTCAGAACCGTCTCCTCTTTTCGCCTTTGCTCTATTAACCGGGGTTGTCGGGATGATTAGAACGATGCTTCCCCCGCTATCTTGCGCCCAGTGTGCATATATTATGGTGTTGGCGGTGAATATTGTATTGGTGGAAATCGTCGTACCTCCATCGGTTGCCGTGTACCAGCCGTCAAAGGTGTATCCGTCGCGGGAGGGAGTGGGTAAGCCGGTCAGCTTTCCGTCTGCTCCTGTCTGCATGGTCACAGGAGAAACATAACCACCGTTCTCATTAAAGGTAACTGTGTAAATTGTCGGTTGAACGGGTTGTGTGACCGTTACTGTGGAAGTACCGGATTTGCTTGGATCAGCCGATGATGTAGCAGTAACAGTGAGTGTAGCTGCAGTTTCGCTCACGGCAATCGTCAGAGCACCGCTAGTGGTTATAATGGTTTCGGAAGACGCGCCGTGTACAGTCCATGTTACGTTCTGTGAAGGGTTGTTTACTCCGTTTACAATTGCACTGAACTGATGAGTTTCACCTTTTTGCGCTGTCACTGATGAGGGGTTGACGGTTACACTCATTACTGTTGTCGGTATACTTTCATAGACCGCCGTTGCGGTAACTGCCTGCTCGGGCATAGTGAATTTTGCCGTGGCGTCTGTTGCACTTGTGCTATCTATAAAGGTTACAAGTGGGGTGGTTATCCATTCCTTGAACTGCTGACCGCTTGGTGCGGTATTAGCAGTGATGGTCACGGGTACACCCTGCTCGTAGTTGCCACCACCCGTGCCGTTGTTTACGGATACAGCGTAAAATATTGACGTTGCAGTCGGTGTGGCCGATACACTTGCCTCTGCACCATTTCCTACGCTATTGACCGCCCGCACCTTGAAAGTATACTCGGTACCGTTGGTTAATCCGGTGAAGGTATATGTAGTATTTAAACCAACATCCGTCCAGCTTGTGCCGTTGTCTTTCGATACTTGATATTTTGTGATTGCGCTGCCTCCATTGCTTGAAGGAGCAGCCCAATTCAACGCTATCTGTCCGTCGCCGGCTGTTGCGTTAAAGCTTTGTGGTATGGTAGGCGCAGTGGTTGCGATACTACCTACACTTCCGATCCAAACATTACTGGCACCATCCGTGTATGTCAGTAAGCCGGGCTTGGTGGTAGGTTCAGTTATTTGATCCGGGGTTTTTACGATATTTCCCACTACTACAAAAGGGGTTCCTGCTGAAAGACTACCGTCAATCGTCACGTTTCCTTTTCCATAGGAAGAGTTTGGATAGGCTTTCGCACCTGTTCCGGATGAGACAACATTCCCTCCTACTTCAATGCCCCCTCCATATGCATACACACCAACATAGTCGGTTCCTTGGCTTGTTACATTACCGGTAACCTTAACAGAGGTCAGTCCGCTGGCCATAATTCCGTAACCCCCCACATGTTGCGGCTCACTACCGAGTACATTGATATTACCGTTTACGGTAACTGACGTACCGGCGTTTGTTGACGTTGTAACCCCTGTATGAGCTGCTGTTATGTCGCCGTTCACTGTAATAATTCCATTTTTCGCATTTACTGATATTGCGGTATTGCCGGCATTGATATGACCGTTGACAGTGACCTTGCCGCCGTCCAGGTTGGGACCGGAGCCGTACATATACACCCCGGTGGCTCCAGCGCGTGTCACATCCACATTATCCACTGTAACTTCTGAATACGCACCGATTACCCGTACGCCTATAGAATAGGAAGTGCTCTTTACATTAAACGTACCTGTTCCTGTGCCGTTGAGTCTTAGTTTGCCGCCATTTATTGCTGAAACTACATGACGAATAGTATTATCAGGGTCAGTACTTGTATCAACTAAAAGATTATAGTTCCCAAGATCGAAGTAAATGGTTTCTGTATCCACCACAATAGGTGAAGTGTGTGTGATATGTGTAAGCAGTTTAATGGTTTGCCCGTCTGTTACTACGGCAAGGGCTTGCTCTAATGTAGCATACTTGATCCCGTTGATTTCACATACTTCTGCTTGAGGTGTGGTCGTTGCACTTGCCTCTGTGCTGTTTCCTACACTGTTAACCGCGCGCACCTTGAAAGTGTACGGTGTGCCGTTGGTTAAGCCGGTGAATGTATGCGTTGTACTTAATGCTACATCCGTCCAGTTTGTGCCGTTGTCATTCGACACTTGATAGTTTGTAATTGCACTGCCTCCATCACTTGCGGGAGCTTCCCAGCTTAATGCTACCTGAGTATCGCCCGGTGTTGCGCTGAAGTTCTGTGGAGCACTAGGAGTAGTGGGTGTGGCTACGCTACTATGCCACCTTAAGAACGGATATCCGTTATTCATGCTATCATTGATATTCCATGTAGCAGTAAAATCCCAGTTTATGAATGTCGGTTGTTGCTTCATCTCAGCTGTGGTCTTGCCTGTGCCTCCACACGAATAGCCTATACCTGATGTTTCTTTATCCCAATAACAGTCTGTGGCCTTTCTGTATAGGTCATATCCTACCAAGCCCCCCTTGCTATTATTGCCAGTTACACTTCCCACAGAATAGGATCCTGTGATCGGGTCGTCATTACGACCCACCAGACCTCCGACATTCGAATAACCGGTTACTGTACCGGTGGAATAAGACGATGTGATCGTTTCGCCGTTATAACCTACCAGACCTCCGACATCCGAACTACTACCGGTAACATTACCGGTGGAATAAGATTCTGTGATCGGTCCACCATTATTGCCTACCAGACCCCCGACATTCGAATCACCATTGACCGTACTCGAGGAATGACACCTCGTTATTTCTCCCGAATTACAGCCGATCAGACCACCGGTATAATTACCAGCTGTCACAGAACCTGTGGAGCTGGACCCGGTTATTATACCGTCTTCCAGATTTTCTCCAACTAGACCCCCGATAGTACGGTATACGCTTACCACTGTTACATCAGCTTGGCAATTGGTAATCGATCCATTGTTATAGCCTACCAACCCTCCGGTCCACTCACCGTATTCGATTACGTCAGTGCCCGTAACGGTACCTGTGAAGGAAGAATCGGTGATTGAACCGGTCTTAC
>CALCRE010000029.1 GCA_937894465.1 uncultured Clostridia bacterium | reverse complement strand
GTCTTGATGAGGTATCCACAAATTGTTGATTCATCAAACCTGTCTTTTTTAATATGTACCCGATGACAATCACAAGGAAAACCGGTAAAACGCAATTAATTGTAAAAATAATATTAGCCATAATACTCTCCGTTTTTATCGATCAATAACTCTACTCATTATATCATCAATTAGGGGAAGTGAGGCAAGTGGAAAACGCCTTCTAGCACTTTGTTTCGTAAACATATGTTAAACTTTGACAATAAAAAAAGAATAGTATAATATCGATATTGATGGAATACTTTTCATAACAGCTAAACATGAAAAGTATTCATCCTATCTTTTTATAAGAAGGGAGTTACCCCATGATACATAGAAAATCCATATGGATGTTGATTTTATCGATGATCTTACTTGTATCTAATGTTTCTTGTGACAGTGAAATTAAAAAGGATGATGTAGACCGGATTCCAGGTAATGAAAGTAACGTTAGCAGTGTGGTTACCCAACCAAAAGTTTTTAAATCCTACCGGCATATCACTTTTTTGTATGATTACCCTTTAACAAAATATGGCCCTACTGCATCCGGAAGTACCTTTTTGCAGCAAAAACAAGAAAGTACTAAGATGCGTTTGGACTTGGTAAAAGAATACATGGGAAAAAACTACGGAATTATTGTTCAATTCGATATGGTTGAATTTTTCGATTATGAGGAAGAAATGAAAGTACGGTTATCATCCGGGGATAACACGGACATTTATATCGTTAACAACAGCGGAATTTATGTTACATCAACCTCTTATCGTTATTCGAATGTGACTGAAATAGACAAAGAGTATGCGCCGACATATCAGATCTTATCAATCAATATTATCCTGAAATAAAGTTGATGATTGAAAAGGATCCCTACTTACAATCCTACATAACTGATGATGAAGGAAAAGTCTATGCCGTTCCGGGGTGTATTGCGACACCGACAAATCTATACGGATTAGTCATCAATCGGGGATTTTATGATATGGAAGATAAGGATCGAACCATTGATGTCAATGAAGTTGTGGACATTTTTAAAAGGTTGGGAAAACCAAGACCGGTATTACTACGGCATATGCCCTTTGTTTGATTATAAATATATGGCTTTAGGTAATAGGAATTACATTTCAAGTGCAGAAATCATGATTGAAAATTACAAACCGGTGCCGGTTGAACAAAGTTCAAGTTTTGAAAAGTTTTTTGACAATTTAAAACAAATCTACGGTTCGGGCAAAGAGGTTCGATCGGAATCTTTTAAATATTGGAATCATGTTTGGTTAAACCCGTCAATGATATTGTCACAATCATCTGTTTCGGAAACTGATGTAAAAATGGTGGCACCAGCAGTTGAATTGGTGTCCTATTCTTCTTTTAGGGAATCGTTAAAATATAATAAAAAGAATTTTAATGAAAATTATTATGTGATACCCATTGAAACAGAAGGGACTAATCCGAAGGCAACCATGGAAGCTAAGTATTTTATCAGTGTTTTCAGTGAAGAAAAAGAAGCGGCTTTAACTTTCTTACGTTGCATGGAATATGATGAAACGGTGTATTCTTTGATGCGGCACGGTGTGGAAAATGTCGACTATGTTAAAACTGAAAAGGGATTGGAACTAAATGTACAGATTTTTATTAGGAACATATTGAACCCTGACCTTGAGGTGAAATTTGCACATGACTTTCCATCATGGAATGATTATTGAAGTAATTATCAGTATTCTCAAAAGGTGATTCAATATGACGATGAAGAAGTATATAAAAAGCGCATATCAAAATCATAAGCGATTTAAGGAATGATGGATCTGAAATTTATGATGTTAATATCTATAATATCGTTACCGATCGAAGTCAAGCATACCGTAATATTTTAAGATATATAAGATCAGATGATGATACGGAAACAGCCATGCAATCATTTATGGATGTTTTCAACCAAACGGATACGGGATATCTGATTGATGAAATAAAGATCCAATCATTAGAGAATTAAATCAAGAAACCACATGACTAGAGTTGCTAACCTTTTTTATGCGTGTATCCGGTATAATAGCTAATATGTGTTCTGGTAAGGAAAGGGTATTGATATGACGGTAGGTTTGGTTTTTGATAAGGTTCTTGTATTGTTGTTGATCATGATTGTAGGTTATATAGCCCGAAAATCAAAAGCGATCAATGAAGTTTCCAACAAGGTGTTTACTGACTTGCTAATATATGTGACCATACCGGTTCTCATACTTTCTTCCTATCAGATTGAGTTGACCCCGGATCGTGTAAAAATGGCCTGGCAGGTATTTTTATTCGGTTTTCTAGTGTATGTGATCATGATCGTCTTTGCTTTCTTGGTTTCAAGAAAAGTAAATTCGGATCAAAAAGCACTTTTTCAATTTTCATTGATTTTCTCCAATTGTGCCTTCATGGGTTTCCCGGTGATCGGCGGTATTTTTGGAAAAGAAGGCATCTTTTTAACTTCAATTTTCATCGTACACTTTAATGTGCTTCTGTGGACATACGGGTTAATGTTATTTACCGGTGAATAGAGCTTCAAATCTATGGTCAAGGTATTGAAAAACCCCAGCATCATCGCCATATTCCTAGGTATGCTGACATTTGTTTTTCAAATTAAGTTTCCACCCCAGGTGATGGAATCCATGGAGTCCGTCGGTGGAATCACCATTACCATTTCCATGATCATGATCGGCTCTACCATTGCAGGGACATCTTTAAAAGAAGTTTTCAAAGGCGTTGAAACATACATAATTTCATTCTTACGGTTGTTGGTCATTCCTCTTTTGGTTCTTGGAGTTGCTCTTTTATTCAAGTTGTCTCCCACTGTAACAGCTGTCTGCACCATTTTATCCGGAATGCCGGTTGCAGCCAATACGGTTTTGTTTGCTGAAAAATTTAATAAGAACATTTTAGCCGCTTCCAAGAATGTGGCTTTCTCCACGTTATTGTCAGTGGTCACCATTCCTTTGGTTGTGATGATCATTCAATATTTTGTATAAAAGATGGATGTTGACTGCGGGCCTTTTAACCCCTGCCGATGTTCATCTCATCTTTTGATTTGAGGGATCAATTGTCCTGTACATACTCGTCGATGATGTCTTGAAATGATTTTATTAACACATCGGTCTCGTGGCTGTAATAAAGCCTTATGAAATCCTCTATTTCAATATCCAATTGCACAACATCAGTTAATGTACGCGCACCTTCGACTTCCGGAACTTCCTTTAATAAAAAATAAGGGTTTCTGTTGTTAAAGATCCTTGAAAGATCCTGATCTATATCTTCGTGATCCAAATGGAGCCGTAAAAGCTTTTTGTAGTTGATTCCGTCAATGATGTTCTTTGGTTTTTGTATGTAATATTCCCAAACTCCAGAGGTGCTCTGTTCAAAAATCATCGGTCTTTCCAAGTTTCTAGATATCAATCGGCCGGAATGATCCCATCCGGTGAAAACTACCGTACTAAAAGATACGGCTCCTTGTTCGTTCAGGGAATAATGCTTGTCTTTGATGCCGTATCGAAACAAATCATACAGCTGCTCATCGGTTTGCAAGCATTTAATAAAAAACAGTGCGGTATTGATATGAGGCGAAGCACCGTTGATCAAATAATTAAGGGAGTAGATATCATACGTCACAGTGGAAGGATTGTTCAAAAACAAGAATTCATATTCGTCAAGGAAACGTTCCGTGTCGCTGATCCCTTTTGTTAAAATGTGATTATAGGTGGAAAGTTGTATCAAAATCGGTGAAAAAAACGAATCTCCGTATGCAATAATATCGTTTATACCCGGTACATCCACATTTTTTCGCCAATAAGTATACGAATTGTCTTCTGAAACAAGATCGGATATGTCTTTATACAAATGAAAGGCCTCATGGAAAACCGGTTCGTTTTCCAAGGGTAAAAGTGTTTTACCTTTATATGCCAGCAGATTCATGTAATACACATATCCGTTGTTTCCGCAATGCCATGACAAAAAATTATCAAAACCACATAGGATTCTGCCTTTATCATTATAGGGGGAGTCTTTTACTGAATCAATCAAATGGTACAGGTCGTCAATGGTGTGAATCTCAGGTTTTCCGATGGATTCATAATATTCTTTATAAACAATCAGAACTTGCAAGTTGCCAAGCATATATGTGGCAGTTCCCGGTACTCCGTATACCCGCCCGTTGTATAAAACCGCTTCTTTTACATCCGGATCCAGTAAAGATTTATTTAACTCTGGATAAATACCATTGATCAATTCGGTTAAGTCCGCAATTTCAAACTCGTTAATCCATTGTTGCAAATAGTTTTGTTTATTGTATGGAACGGTTTCTGAATTGGGGTATTCGCTAGGATGCGGAGAGAATGCGTCAATACTGTCATTTGAGTGAAGGCGTTTTTTGACTGTATCATAATAATTGTGGTTTGGTAAAAACTCTAAATTTACCTTGATCCGATGTTTATCCAACATAAGCTTTTCCATCTCAGCAACAACTTCATTAAAATGCGCATTAAATTGTAAGTCGATGGTCGGTGTCGGTGTATAGATATATGTAATTTCTGTGTTTTGGATGTCACTTAAACTGTTGTTTGTATCTAAGGGGTTTGTAAAACCCCCGTACTCATCCGGAGCTTGATTCCCCGTATGACATCCGCTTAGCAATACTGATGCCAAGAGTAAAACAACCGGCAACAATAAAGCACATGTTTTTTTTATCATTTCTTAGCCCTCAAACTCTAAAAGATATTTTTCATATACC
>CALCRE010000028.1 GCA_937894465.1 uncultured Clostridia bacterium | reverse complement strand
GAACCCCTGTTACCGCCGTGAAAGGGCGATGTCTTAACCGCTTGACCAATGGGCCACAAAAAAAAATGGTAGCGGCGATTGGATTTGAACCAACGACACTGCGGGTATGAACCGCATGCTCTAGCCAGCTGAGCTACGCCGCCACATCTTTCGTCATTCGTAAGACGCTTATTCATTTTAGCAATCACAAGGCTACTTGTCAATATCTATTTTTAAATATTTTTCTTTTTATATCGTTATTCACTCATAGGACACGGATGATATTACCTGTTATCCCATATAATTATACATTGCTTTGAGCTTTAGGAATGATCATGGTCCTAACATTAGCTTTAAACCTGTATACATTCAATCCGGTGTTGTTTTCAATGTTTTTAACGACATGATCCTGTATTTGACGCAATAGATCTTTAATGTTGTATCCATACAAAACAGATACCTCAATATCAATATACATTCCCTCCTGTTGATTGATAAAACGATATTTATTGATTTTACCCACACCTTCCACCTGTCTGATGGAATATTCAATAATCTGATAAATAGCAAAATCCGATATGCTGTATTTGCCTAAATAGCTGTAGGTAGGACGTACAACAGTTTTCTCCGGTTCTCTTCTTCCTTTGGAACGTCTAAAAAAGTTCAAGGGGTCTATAAAGTACCCGGAAAAATCCTTCTTGACCTCCATGGTGGGAACGGGAATGACATGTTTTCCTTGGCTTTCTCTCACTGTCAAAGCCTTGTTAATCTCTTCATCGGAGGATATGTCTTCTATAAACACGTATTCATCCGGTTTGTTTATGTTTAAAGCCTGCGTGATACGATCCACCATTTTTACCGATGTACCCAGTACAAGAATTCTATCTTCCGCTGTGTCGGCAATAGCCTTTGAGACTTCCTGCGCATGTTCCTCATCCATAAAAAGAGCGCGTCGAACCGCCCCCATACGGGTCGTCTCCCTTTTAGCCGATTTTCCGGCTAAAATTTTGTTCTTTCTGACCAACAATCCGTCATCAATGATCAACGATACATTTTTCTCACTGGCAACCCAAGTGGCGTTGTGACTTTTACCGGTACCACTAGAGCCTACAAAACCGATTACATACATATTATTTCCCTTCGACACATCCATCATAAACTGCAAGCTTGTATGTCATTCTAGCAAAAAAATGGACATAACACAAGTATAAGTTGAATTTATTACAGTTTTTTACTGCTTTATCTATTTAGTTTCATCTCCAGCATATAATCGTCCATCACATACCCCTCTCCGATATCAGTTTCCATTTGATCAATGATTTCAAACCCCAGTTTCTTATATATGTTCAAGGAAAGAGAATTATGTTTATTACATGTCAACCATATGCTGTTTGATTGAAACTCTTGCGCAAATTGCTGTACTTTTGATAAAAGCTTTTTTGACAAACCTCTTCCCCGATGCAAACTTTCAACATAGAACTTACTTAAAAAGACCGTGTTCCCCTCTAGTACATGCTTTGCTGCAGCGTAACCGGATAATATATCATCGCAAAAAGCCATGTAATACTTCATGCCGGATTGTATGGAATCAGTGATCACTTCTGCCGATTGAAACTTTTCCAACATATATTCCGTTTGCTCTCTTCCTATGAGAGGTGTGTAGTGTTCCTTCCATATTTTTTGTGCTAATATGCTTAATGCGTCAGCATCTTCTTTTGTGACCGCTTCCCGTATCAATTCCATTGATTATTCTCCTTGTTTTTCCATACTGGTGAAATTATTTGTTTTATTTTATTATACTACAAAAAAAGAAGCGAATCATGGTATACTATACATGTGTTCACATTCTACAATACTAGTGACGAGGAGTGTTTATAATGAAAGATTTTGTTGTTGCAGCGCAGTTGTATACGCTCAGAGACTATCTGAAAACACCGGAAGATATCCGCAAATCCTTAAAAAAGGTAAGTGAAATGGGATATACCGCTGTTCAAGTATCAGGCATAGGTAAAATTGATCCGGCAGAGCTAAAGGATATCACCGATGAATATGGATTAAAAATTTGTGCGACTCACATTAGTCCCGATGACATCGTCAATGATTTTGACAATGTGGTAGAAAAACATAAGCTGTGGGATTGTAAATATGTCGGAGTCGGAGGATTACCGACAGCTTACAGAGATTCAGCCGAAGGATTCAAGACCTTTGCCAAGGAATTCTCTGTCCAAGCTAAAAAGCTGGCTGATAAAGGACTACAATTTATTTATCACAACCATCGTTTTGAATTTGAAAACTTCGACGGTAGAACAGGTATGCAAATCCTGTTCGAAGAAACCGCACCGGAATTCGGCTTTGAAATTGATACTTTTTGGGTTCAATCCGGAGGTGCCTCTCCATTGGAATGGGTGTACAAAACAGACGGCCGTATGCATGTCATTCACTTCAAAGATATGGGCATCAAAGCCAATGAACAAATCATGACTCCTATCGGTAGAGGAAACTTGCAATGGAAAGAAATTATCGAAGCTTGCCGCAAGACTGCAGTGGAATGGGCTCCTGTGGAGCAAGATCATTGCTATGATGAGAGTCCATTTGATTGTTTGAAGGAAAGTCTTGATTTCTGTAACAAAATGATGAAAGAATAAGGATATAAAAAACGATATTGATATTAAAAAAGGAAGGGCACTCTACCCTTCCTTTTTTCTTACTCTATTTTTGTACCTGTTACCGGAACCATTTGCATCAAAGGACATTCAGGGCACTTTTTACATACCTCCACCCTGTTTCCGAACAATTCAGTCAGGACATCGGTTAATTGTGCCATCTTTCCTTTTCGATCATCGTGGATCACAACCTTTTCAGGTAAAAGAGAAATCAGCATACCGATTAATACATCCTCCGCTTCATCACGCAGTGTAATATTTTCTATAACAGATTCATGGTCATGAAAATGATAACGGTTCCCGGATTGGTCATAAAGGCAGAAGCTCAAATCATCATCGAGAACAATATGAACGATTTCTACTTTCGGCTCTTGCATATCCACAAAATAAGCAAGCATGCGCATGAACTCCGCATGTTCCTTTTCACTGAGAAAGTCATCCATTGCTTCCTCCACCAGTTTCCGCAAGAAGAAGATGTATTCTTTCAACCTGAATACAATAAAACCTTCTATATTAAATTGGTTTTGCGTTTGCAGAAGTTCAACTATATGAACAAACGCCACCTTTTGATAATTCGGTATTTTTTCTTCATAATCAATTAGCTTCAATTTGGTCTTATCCAAAATATCATAACGGTCGGCATAATCATAATAACCACTTAAATTCCCGATGATACTTCCGATGATTTCCGGTTGATATATTTTAAAAATGTATTGGACCAATATACCGGATAAAATATCGATTCCACCTTTTTTAAGTTCTTCAATAACAACATACTCTTGACTCTCATCGCTTTTTTCTAAATAAATAGCCGGTTCATCACATTGTTGCTTTTTGTATTCTAGTAAGATATACCTGAAAAGAAACATTCCATACGCCCCGGCATTAATATAGATACGCTTCATTTGTTCACATCCTCTCGGCATTTAGTATTACGCATCAAAAAGAAAACTATTCAACACATACACATTACATTAGTATATGTAAATCCAATAAAATTTGTTTCAAGGGTTTTACTTTCTTTTTTCGTCACAAAAATCCGGTTTACTCATAATATGATATTGGCATTCTTGCGGTCAGCTTTCAGCAAAACTCACGAATGATCAAAAGATAGAAGTTCACTCGATGTAGTTTGCAGAAGGTTGTTTATATAAAAGGGCTCCGAAAGCCCTTTTTTTATGCTTTCATACCATTTTTTATAAATTTATTCTTTTAAGAATCGGATGGAAGTATGATTTGAATTTGATTGGTTAAAATATAGGTAAACAAGCAATCTATATTGCAAATTATGATAAAAAGGAGAATGTATTATGAATAGAACACCTTTAGATAGAGTTGCGTTGGTATTTGTCATCCTGGGCGCCATCAACTGGCTTCTTGTCGGATTATTCCAATTTGATCTTGTTGCCCAGGTTTTCGGCCAAGCATCATTTGTTAGCAACGCCATATATACCATTATAGGAGTAGCAGGTTTGTATTCAATTAGCTTATTATTCAGAGATGAAACAGTGGAAGTGCATGACCGATGAAACAAAGACAACCTTTTGAGAAACAACAGGAAGCGGCTCATATTGAACAAACCGTCACTTCCGTACACGAAAGGAACAGTACATCCTCTCATGTGCTAATGCAGGATACAAACAAACCGGATTATAAATTTTACTATACTTCAAAAAAAACAAGATGAAAGCAAATGAACATTTAAAAACCTCAGGTGTTTCTGAGGTTTTTAAATGTGAAATTCATTAATAAATCCGACGAACAAAACGTGTCTTATTATTCAGCCTCTTCCGGTGCGTCTACCGGACAAACGTCTGCACATGCTCCGCAATCAATACATGAATCGGCATCGATCATATATATTTCATCGCCTTCCGTAATGGATGATGTCGGGCATTCAGCTTCACAAGCTCCGCAACTAATGCAAGTATCCTTAATAAAATAAGCCATATGTATTACCTCCGCTTTTTATAGTTTCGGTTAACCGAATCTTGTATTTTGTATACATAAAATCATAAGGGTCTAACCAATTTGTATTTTACCACTAATCATATAAAAAGCAAACATCATTTATTAAATTTTATTCTCTTTAATCGCTCATGAAGCTTTATGCATTATGCAAAGTGAAATGAATCACCAAACCGGTATCATCCAAAATAAACTTTTTTACCACCAATTCATCGATGCATAAAAATTCGGATATTTCATTAAAGGTAGCCGTGAATATCAAACCATCCCCGATGATCTTTTGTACAACATTTTCGGGAACAGTCTGCCCGTCAAAAATAATGTCAGGTTCATAAAAAGAAAGGTTTGCACGTTCACCCTCGGATGTCAATGAAAAACGGCATTTGAGTTCCATAGGCATGTTCCACACATTTAAAACCAAACGGGCAGTTTGGTCCAAAACGTTCATGGAAATATCCGTAACACGGATAAGGTCTTTATTAATCAAAAAATGCAAGTCTTCCGGAATGGGTGCTTTCTCTAATATATTGCCTACTGTCGATTGAAGCAATTCCTCATTGAGCAGGTTTTCTACTGCAGAGGATAACGTGTTGACCGGAGCAAAGTATTCAAAAAAAGCATTTTGGTCATTGACACCTGATCCTAGCAAGAACTCCAATTGTTCCATTGTAACAGGTTCTCTGTCCAAAAGATCCAAGGATAAATTCACATCCAGTTCTTTTTCCAACAAGGTTAAACCTTTCAAGCGAATAAAAGAAGGTATCCCCGCTTTGACCAAATCAAATCTTATATTCTTCGTGAACTTTTCTAAAATTTCTTTCATTACCGAAGGGATCTGTTGTCCGTCCAAGTACATTTCACCCATATCGATACCTACCACATTGTCTTTGCAATATGGTTCAAAATCCGCTTGCACATTCATTCCGATTCCCATATAGTCAACCTTTGCACTTAATAGCCTATCCGTTAAAGAGACCAAAACCTGCTTAATTTGAAGCCCTTCCGGAATGACCGTATCTCCGCTTTCTACATACTTCAACAACTGCTCGTTAAATACCCTATTCACCGTATCTTCCGAAATATAAAAATGGATGTCGGTCAATTGGTTCATGTCCACATAATCTGATATTCTCTTGTCCTTCAACAGTTCCACAGGCCCATTCGGAACAACTGTATGAAACGTGTTTACGACCTTGTCTTCCGGAAACACCATTTGCACATGACATAAACCATCAGAAAAACCGATCCGGTTTACTTGAATCGGAGAATCAGCTCCTGTGATATCTTTGTAAGCAATTTCATAAGAATCAACATCTTTTAAGATCCATTTGGTGATAAAGCCGGGGATCGGTATTCCGAAAACTCTTAATTTAGGGTTGTTAATCGACAGGATGTCATCATCCGAGGTATCAATGTCTACTTGAGCGTTACATCGAATTTTCAATTTTCCATATAGAACAGCGATAGACAAGGTTTCATTTGTCATGTTAAATTCCGCAGATTGATAAACGGTTTTTCCCGGTAACACATTCGGATTTGCATCCATATAATTTTTTAGTAATCCATTGATCAACACTTCATTGATTTCTTTTTCTGAAACGGAAACCACAATCTCATTCCAGTTCGCAAAATTGACCTTCTCTCCCTCCTTCAGTTCATGAAGGGTTTGATCGGTAAACAAATCCTTTAAATTCAGACCGGTTGACGCATATGTACCGGTTGATGCAAACAGTATTCCAATTACAAGAAAAATAACGAAAAATTTTTTCATATCTTTTTTCACCCTTATACACTATATTGAAAACACACAATCCTGATAGCCTTTATGTAAAGTTACTTAAATCATATTAATCCATATAGTTAATTATTACCGGTGCAAATGTATTCATGCACTCGGTCAGTACCATTTTAGCATAAATGATGAAAAAGATAAAAGTCCTCTGATTTCCCATAGCAGTTTATCATAGTCCATGGTATAATAAGATTAATAATAATTCACAAATTATTATTAATTTTTTCAATTAAGGAAAGTATAATATTGGATAAAACCATATTAAATCATATTATGAAAGGGGACTGATATCATGAGATTTATTTACACTATGAAAAATGTGGAATTTAATCAACCGACAAAAGACATGATTGAGAAAAAGTTATCCAAGCTTGATAAGTTTTTCAAAGGGAATACGGAGGCGTATATAACCGTGTCTAAAATCAGATCTCAGACGAATTTTGAAGTCACCATTCCGTACCAAGGGATTATCTTTAGAGCTGAAACGCTTCAACACGATGTGTTGGCATCAGCAGACAAAGCCACAGACATTCTGGTAAGACAAATCAGACGGAATAAAACACGTCTCGAAAAACGCTTGCATGAAACGGTTGCCATCGATTACGACGCAGGTAATGTGGACCAAGAACGAGTGGATGAAGAACTGGATTTCAAGGTAGTCAAAACAAAAAAATTCCCCCTCAAACCCATGTCGGTGGAAGAAGCAATCCTACAGATGAATTTATTGGGACACCAATTCTATATGTTCAAAAATGCTGAAACCAATGAAGTCAATGTAGTATACGTCAGAAAAGAAAAAGACTACGGTTTGATCGAACCTGAAATTTAATAAAGAAATATGGGGACAAAGAAGTCCCACGACGAAGAAAGGCTGCCCTGCAAGGCAGCCTTTTCTACTTATAATATTTATAAAAAATTCTATAATCTTTAAATCGGCAAAATAAAATTCATTTCATCAGGGTTTCCCATGTGGTAGGATGTAATATCCGGGTGGGTTTGGTCGAAAGACTTCTCTTTGTTCATGACGCCTTCTTTCAATCCGGATACACCGGGTAATTGCCGGGTGGTAACAATCAATTGGGTATCAGTAATTTCAATTTCTTTATAGCAACAGGTCGCTTGGGTGGCTGCTCCTGTCTCTATTTGCCAGCCGACTCCTTGAATCGACCGGTCCTTCCACTCCAAATGTGGTGTTCCATCCTCGTTTAAAGTCATGGGTACTCTGCTGTTAATATGTTGATGGCCACAGAAATAGCCTGCCACTTGGTGCTTCGGAGTGGCTAACAGCTTGGCGATCTTTTCTCTGACTCCCTTGATCCGGTTATAATCCCAACCGGCACAAAAGCCACCGAACCTAGTTTGATATACCGGATAATGTGAAAAAACAATTTTCTTCCCCGGCTTTTTCAATTCCCGTTTTAATCGTTCCAACTGATTGTCCGGGTCATCATTTCGAATTGCAAAGGCAATAAGCAGACATTTACCAAACATTTTAGAATAAAACAAACCTTTGTCTTGAAACACCTTTGCATAATTGGTGTCGGTTAATGCCTTGTATTCATACTCCTCAACACCGGGATACGTCTTTTCCATCCCTTTGAGAGGACAAATGTCATGGTTACCCGGTGTTACAATGTATTTGTATGTAACAGACTCCAGCTTTTCTTTAAAGTCAGCTAATTCTTCAATACAACCGGGACCTTTTACAACAAGATCTCCCCCGCCGATAAAAAGATCGAATGTTTCCATTTTATCTTTCAACAGGTTCCAAAATATCTCCAAGTTCTTTACTGCATAGGGATAATGAGGCTTGTTTGGTGTATTATCAAAATGGATGTCTGTTGCATAAAGTATTTTCATGTTATTTCACATCGATTAATTGACCGGTTTCGGAAGAAGCATATATTGCATCTAATACCTTCATGATTCTAACACCATCTTGGGCGGTGCATGTACACTCTATACCATTGACCACACAATCCGTGAAATGGTCGATCTCAGCAGAGAAGCATCCGTCAAAATCAAAACCACCGCCTTTTAGAATCGGTTTGAAATCTGTCAGGTGTTGATTTTTAACAGTGTAAATCTCCAGTTCAGGTTCTAGCACTGCTCCCCCTTTGGATCCGAAAACTTCCAAATAGGTGGTATCCTTCTTGATATGAGATGTCCAGCTAGTTTCCAAATAGATGCTCGATCCATTTTCAAACTTGATTAATCCGTTTGCCATGTCTTCCACTTCGTTGATATTATTTTGAAAATCAGCGGCTTTCCAAGCAGAGGTACCTTTCACTCCAGCCATGTTCCCTACTTTATAAAATGTATTTCCAAAAACCGATACCGGATTGGGTTTGCTCATTAAGAACATAGCCAAGTCCACCATATGAACACCCAAGTCAATTAATGGACCTCCTCCGGATATTTCCTTTTTGGCAAACCATCCTCCCGGATTACCGAGGCGTCTCAAATATCCTGTTTTAATATAATAGATCTCCCCCAGATCACCATCATCAATCATTTGCTTCAACAATCTTGTTTTTTCTTCAAACCGCCTGACGAATCCATACATTAACAGTTTTCTGTTTTTATGAGCTGTTTTTTCCATATCCATTGCTTGCTGTGCACTAAGCGCAGGCGGTTTTTCACATAATACATTTTTCCCTGCATTCAAGGCGTCAATGGTAATCGGAGCATGGGTATTATTCCATGTACACACACTGACTGCATCAATATCACTTTTAGCAAGCATATCCTTGTAATCCTGATATACTTCTTTAGCACCGAATTCATCAGCTTTTTGCTTTGCACGTTCCAGGTTGAAGTCGCATACTGCCGTTATTTCAACATCCGAATTTTTTTTGTATGATTTCATATGCAACTCAGCAAGATTTCCAGTGCCGATAATGCCTACTTTCATTTTTTTCATATTCTCAACCCGATTAATAACCGGGTTTCACCGCCTTTCTATTTATCTATAAATGGGTATGTATTTCTACAATTTCAATATTTTGGTTGTTTAATATTAACAATCCCCATATAAATACTTTGTTATATTAAAAAGTGTTTTTTTGTAAGTAATATGTTAAGTAAGTTTATTTATTTGTTTGTTTCATTACAGTTTGACATAAAGATGATTGAAGTGCACCGGGTATGACACCAACATAACCGGTGCACAATTTATATAGTTTTTATACTACAGTATTTCGTCTACGTTTTCTACAACCTTGATAATGGCATTTGCAAAGTCGTCCATATCTTCTTTTTCGCCTAACAAAACATTTTGAGTTGTCCAAACGCCTTGATGTTCAGTCACTTTTTCCGCAACATCCAAGTAAACCTTGGTATAGTCAATCTTGGAACCGGTCATTTTCTTCATTTGCTCTGTCTGGAACAAGGGCATCTTGTAAAGACATGTGTATCCCGGCGATACGGGAATTCCCTCTGCTCCTAAAGCCTTCAAGAACTTCTCTCTGGGCAGACCTTTCAGTTGTTCTTCCATATATCTGAATAAGTATAGATGATATGAGTTTCTTGTGATTCGATCATCTTCCGGTACGGTTTTGATACATCCGATTTCATTCAGTCTGGAAGTCAAGTATTTTGCATTTTCCATTCTTTTATCGATTTGTTGATCCATACGATCCAATTGTGCATTAAGAATCACAGCTTGCCACTCGGTCATTCTTGCATTGGTTCCTACAAGAGGGTGTCCATACCAAACGGTTCCCGAATAATCTCTACCACAGTGATGAATACCCCAGCTCATTTCAAACAATTCTTTGTCGTTGGTGGATATGAATCCGCCTTCGCCGGAATTTAGGTTTTTGCTGGCTTGGAAACTGAAGGATCCTGCCGTTCCCACGGAACCTGATTTTTGGCCTTTCCATTCTGATCCGTGAGCATGTGCCGCATCCTCAATAACCATTAAATTATGCTTTTTTGCCACAGCCATGATCTTGTCCATATCACAAGATCTGCCACCGATATGCACCGGTATAACAGCCTTTGTTGCAGGTGTTATGGCAACTTCCATCTTTTCCGGATCCATGTTGAATGTTTCTTCGTCGATGTCAACGAAAACAGGAGTTGCACCAACTGTAATAACAGCTGAAACAGTGGCAACAAATGTATACGGCGGAACCAGAACCTCGTCCCCGTATCCAATTCCCATCGCTCTTAGCAATACTTCCATGGTGACTGTTCCATTCGTTACAGCAACACCATATTTGACACCGAGGTATTTATTGAATTTTTCGGTGAATTTTTTAACTTCAGGACCTAAAGTTCCCCATTGTCTGCTCTCTAGAACGCGTTGCAAACCATCAGCTTCTTCTTTTCCGTAAACCGGCCATACAGGAAATCCTTTTGCTCTTAATTTCGATCCGCCGGTAATTGCTAATTTACCCATATAACATACCCCTTTCATGAATCAAATGCCTAAGACAATTGATCTATTTCAAATATTTTTACCCATTATCATAATTATATTGACATTTTCTTAAATTTACATTAATATAATTGTTGAATTATAGCACAATCTTGCTATAATTATTAACATGATAACCATGTAAATGAAAGGATATAATAATCAATGCGAGAACCCTCCCTTTACGAAAAAGCATACATAAAGGATCAACATTTTCCTATACAAGTATCATTGAAGCAGTTCCATTATTCAGGGAACATATTCAACAGCCATTGGCATGAAGCGTTGGAAATCCTTTATATCCTCTCCGGTTCGGTAGACATAGAATGTTCCGCTGAAAAAATTACCGTCAATCCAGGGGATGTCGTGGTGATCAATGCAAATGAGCTTCACAGAGGCGATAGTGTGGATAATGAAATATCCTATTATTGCATCGACATGAGCGTTGCATTTTTAAAAGGTAGTGGGGCAGACTTGTGTGAAATAAAATACATTGATCCCATCGTACGAAACCTCTATCGGTTTAAGAATAAAATCGGTAATGACAAGGAGGTGGTTAATTGTATCACCGATATCATTAAAGAATTCGAATCCGGAGAACCCGGGTACGAATTGGCAGTCAAAGGGTCCACTTATCATTTGCTGACCTTATTATTGCGAAATCACGTTCAAAACATATTGACCCCCGAAGAATGTGATAATCGTCAAAAACTGTTCAACAAATTGAAGAATGCATTAATCCATATAGAAAATCATTATACCGACAAACTGAGTTTGGACATACTTGCGGAGCAATGCGGCTTTAGCCTGTACCATTTCTGTCATGAATTCAAAAACACCATCGGTAAATCACCGGGAGAATACATTACATTGTATCGCATTGCAAAAGCAGAAGAATTATTGATGAATTCCGATATGAATATTACTGAAATCGCATTGTCCACAGGCTTTAGCGATGCAAACTATTTTTCACGAATGTTTCGTAAATATAAAGAAGATTCCCCTTCCGCATATAGGAAGAAGAATCATATATACAAATAAAATATTTTTTAAATAATAAATGCGATTTACGCATTCATTCCTGCAAAAGAAATTAGGTATTTACCGTCCTTCTTGATCACCTCGAAGTCAATTTGGTAATCGGCTTCTCCGTCATCAGAATCGTTGAGTCTTAAGAATACCAGATAAGTTCCGTCTTCAGCCCGGGTAATATTGGTTATTTGCGTGAACACCACTGCATTTTCTTTTCGCATGATAATACGGTCCGGGTGATCAGTTACAGTAGCTGAGAACTCCGGTGTACAAAATTGCGCCGCTTCTTCAAAATCTCCTCTGTACATAGCCTTTACAAAGTCAACCGTCAAGGATTGCAATTGTATGTTCAGCATTTCGTCTTCATTTTCCGATGTAATAACCTCGGGTATCTTTTCATCCGATATTTGCTTCAGTTTCTTTTCGAGTTCCTTTGTTTGTGCTTCCAAATACAAGACAACACTTTCTTGTTCGGATATCTCATCTTGCAATGAACCAACTTTTTCATTTAATGTAATTACATCATCTTTTTCTTGAACCAACTCCTTGACAATCGGTAACGCTCCGGCATACCTTATGGCTATACCCGGGAACGCCAGCACGGAAACTGACACTACCATCGCCAAAATCAACAATGCAGTTCCAAGAGTCGGTATAAATCGAACCTTTCTTGTTTCCTTTCCTTTGTCTAAACCGTTGATAATTTTCCTTTTCGCCATATTTTTTGCACCATCTTTCATTTGAATTTCATTTTGAATTGCTTTCAGACGATCTATGGTTCCTTGTTCCTTTATTTCAAAGTCAGCTTTATCCTTCATATTCATTTTCCATCAGTC
>CALCRE010000027.1 GCA_937894465.1 uncultured Clostridia bacterium | reverse complement strand
AGTCAACTAGGGCTTTTGCAAGCCCACTACCTTTAGGTGGTGGGTAGTTGACAATCATCCTCTTGGTGCAATTCGACTGGGAGAGACGATGGAGCCGTAGAAGTTTCCATAAGTTATAATACCTTCTCTACCTGTAAAGCTCAACCTTTCTTGTTCTAACTCTTCAATACGCTCTACCCGTCCGTTTAAGTAATCATCGATTTGCTCTATAGCACTTTGGGTACGTATTAAAAGGGAGCCATAACGCATATCTAATATGTCCCATCCTAAAGCTTTGTTGTTTTCAAACCAAACCTTTTTATGTACATTCCGTAAATCGGATACACGATCTTTCAATTCCGGTAATAAAACTTCCACATATCTTTTCAATTCTTCTTTGTTACCGTCTTTATAGGCTTTGGTGATACGAAGTCCTGCTTCGGCTTTGATGGACAAAACATTGCTGACATTGTACAACAGCTCGAATATGTGACTGTAGTCACCGTTTCGTGAAATTGCATCTTTTAATTTCAGTGTTAAATTTTCATAATGCTCCTGTAGAGGCAGTCCCTTGATGTTGTAGTCGGCTAAGCCGGTTAAAATGTCTTGCCACATTAAATATTTACAAGGATTGGCTTCATTCGGATTGTCTTGAGGCACTCCGGGAACTTCTTTCAAATATTTTATATTGATAAAGTCATCATAATTACATCCGGTGCAGAATTCAAAACGTTCCTTTAATTTTTCTTCATCAAGCTCTTTGGCATAGCCGTGCTCGGCATATAGCTGTAATCCTAGAAGATTGGTAAAAACATCGCTTTCGGTTCCGTTGTCTCCCCAAATGGTGACGAATACTTCCTTGATGCCTTCTTTTTTACATGCGGTCAGAGCAGGATTGGTGGTGTTGAATGTTTTTCCCCAATTGGCACCATATCCGGTCCAAGTCCATATACCTCCGGCAAAGATGGGATCCGATCCGAACATACGGTGTCTTTTGATCATCTCATGGTAGAACTCTTCATCGTCGTGGTAATAGTCCCAATAAACCAATTGAGCACCTTTAGGAACGGTATCCACCAACTCTTGTGTGAAATCCCCTTTAAGGTCGTAGTAATCGCCGTGCTTGGAGGCAGCTCTAAAGTACATGTCACTCCAGAACATAGGAACTAAATCGTACTTTTTCACAATTTCCAAAACTCTTTCCATATGATCATTCATAATGTCGAATTTTTTCTTGTAACCGTTTTTGATAAAATATTGCCCCATACCAAGGTGCCATGCTTCATCCATACCGATATGAATACGCTTTGTTCTAAAGGGAGCAGAAGCTGCTCGGATATATTCTTCTACGATTTGATAGGTTTTCTCAGATCCTACAAGCAGGGTTTCTTGGTCGTCTCTTGTGTCATAGTATACAGACCATTTTAACACTTCATATAGATGTGCCAATGTCTGGATACAAGGGATCATTTCAATACCGAATAAATCAGCGAAATCATCACATTCTTTCATATCGTCATAAGAATACTTTCCTCTCATATAACCGAAGTAGGGTTGTTCTTTCACTTCATAACTGTCTTCGCAATACAGCATGAGCATATTCAACCCCATGATGGCCATTCTCTTTCACCGACTTGACATTGATTACGGCATTACCCTGCGAAACGTCAAACATAGGGCCATTCATGGTGAATTGAGGTTCTTCTGTGATTTCAAATGAATCCGAACCTTTTTTCAACTGTTCCAATAAAACACCTAACGCTCTGAAAAAGTGAATCTTCTCGGAATATTGGATGGTTGCATCCGAGCCCTTTTTAGACACATAAATATCCGAACCTTTTACTTGACGGACATTTACTGATACATCACATGAAGTGGCATCGCAATTACAATCACAAAAAGACGGAATGAAGTCGAAGTCTTTGGAAAGGATTTCAATACCCTCCATACAATTTGTAACATCGCCGCAAAAACAAAGTTTCATAAATGAATAACCTCCGTTTACATTTCTTATCGTATATACATTCTGTTTCATTGTAACATATCCGTGAGAAGAAAAAATTCTTTTCGTTGGATCATTTTGATTCCCATGTAGATTTTTTATGGCCGCTTAAAGCGATAAGAGTCAATGCCGGTGTATAAAATACCCAGATCAACGCTGCAGCAATCCAACCGATCATCTCTTTTTCAAATATCCAGGACAAGCCCACATTGATATCGCAAAATAAAAAACAGAACATCCCGATAAAAACCAATAAGCCGTTTGTCCTTGGAAACAATCCTGTAATAAAATTTGTCAATGCTGTCCATAGCGACAAAGAAACCATGAACAAGTAAAGTGTCATCGCCACAAGAAGCAGTGTTTGATTTGCCAATGCATTTATAAGGAAAATGATAGCGAATAGATAGAAAACACACATAAAAAAGGTATAGGAAGACAGTATCCGTCGTTTTGCCTTACCCGCGGACCGGATCTTTTCTTTCATGTGTTTAGAATTTCTTAAAACAAGGTTCAGTTGGACCAAAAAGAAAACAGAAATCCCAGGTACAGGGCTTTTGAAAGCAACAAGGGCGAAGTCTGCAATGATGATCAATGTGTAAATCACTTTCATATGAATGACATCTTTTTTGTTCAAACAATCCTTTCCGGTTAGGAATACCAAAAGCGTCGTAAAGAAAATGATGAAGGCTTTTAAATTGTTTGACATTCCTTTAAAGGGGAAAGCCATAATGGGAAAAAACAAGAGAGCAAAATCTTGGTATATAAACAAAAGAGCCGTTATGGCGATTAAGACCAGGATAATAATTACAGTAAATCGTTTCTTGTTGATAATAAAATCACCTGCTATACATGATATTTCTATTATATCGCATCCTGTGGTAAAATTAAGGATAAATATTTGTAAAAACATTTCGTTTCAGTTATAATACAAAAGTAAATTTCGATCAGTAAGTAACAGGATCATTTCTTGTTAGAAGGGAGAGACGACATTCCTGTAGTAAAAACGTAGAAAAAGGATATATAAGTCGCAAAACTTTATGACAACCGATGAAAAATTAAATTATGGCACATTTGAGGCTACCGTAGAGCGTAGTAAAGAATTAGAAGATAATCTACAGAAGAATCCTGAGAATTATAAGGTGTTAACCGGTGATCGTCCTACAGGGCGTCTTCATATCGGTCACTTGTTCGGCTCTTTACAAAATAGGGTAAGGTTGCATCAATTAGGTGTTCAAACATATATTGTCATTGCCGATTATCAAGTGTTGACCGACAGGGATACATTCGAAAATATTTCTGAAAACATCAAACAACTAACCATAGACTATATCGCTGCCGGATTGGATCCGGAAGCCGGGAACTTGTGGATATTTCCCCACAGTCATGTTCCGGAGCTCAACCAGTTGTTGCTTCCGTTTTTAACATTAGTGACCATGGCGGAACTAGACCGAAACCCCACTGTCAAGGAAGAGATTGTTGCATCCGGGCAAAAACGAATCAACGCCGGTATGTATACCTATCCTGTTCATCAGGCTGCCGATATTTTATTCTGCAAAGGAAATGTGGTTCCGGTGGGGAAGGATCAGTTGCCACACCTGGAATTGACTCGCACCATCGCAAGACGTTTCAATGAAAGGTTTGCCGGAAATACGACGGTATTTCCCGAACCACAACCATTATTGAGTAAAGCACCCCTAATTTTAGGCTTGGATGGGGGCCAGAAAATGAGTAAGAGCCGAAACAACGCCATTATGCTCAGTGCCACAGAGGATGAGACTGTTGCATTGATCAAAAAGGCAAAAACCGATTCTCAAAGATTGATCACATATGATCCGGAAAAACGACCGGAGGTTTCGAATTTGTTGATGTTAATTTCTCTTTCCACCGGAGAAACACCGGAGGCGATTGCAGAGAGAATAGGGGATGGCGGTGCCGGACAATTAAAGAAAGCATTGACCGAATCATTAAATGAATATCTGCGTCCATTGAGATCCAGAAGAAAAGAACTGGAAGAAAATATGGATTATGTGCGAGATGTGTTAAAACGTGGAATCACTCAAGCTCGTGCAGTTGCAGAATCCACATTGGAAGAAGTGAGAAAAGTCATGAATATGGACATTTGACACTTTTAATTCAAGGAAGAAATATTTTGTAAGCAACATAACGACTAAACATCGTTATTGTCTCCAAATTAATCCGCAAGGCCCTTGTCCGGTTTTGCGGAATTTTTTTATTTATGGAGTATTTCTTTATAATAGCGTTGTGCTAGCATTTCCCAGTCATTGGTGAAGTAAGGAAGTAAGTTGGGCCGCCTCCTCACGGCAAGGGGATGGTAGGTAACAGCTGTTGGAATACCTTTGCTGAAATGCCAAGTCCCCCTTAATGTTTTTACGTCCTTTTCCATATCGTCAAAGAACCATTGAACGGCTACATTACCAAGGCAAAAAGCCAATTTGGGCTTTTGTTGCAAAAGCTGATTGTTGAGGTGTTCCATGCAGGTGCCACGAGCTTCCTCCTTGTTATATTGCCGTTTCGGTTGACATTTCAGGACATACGTAACATAAAGGTCCTCTGCTTTAAAACCGGCGTTAAAAGCTGCAAGCTGGAGTGTTTGCCTTGTACCGCATACATAGGCATTTCCGTCTTTGTCTTCACGGGCACCCGGATTATCCAAGATTAATAAAACCGGAGCGGAGGTATTGCCTTCTCCCCATATCATTCTCGATCTTTGACGATACAGTTCACATTTTTGACAATCCAGAGCTTCCGGCGGCACTTTAGTTTCCGGCCAGATAGTAGGTGAGAATTCGCATTCCATGATTACACATCCTTATACAATAATGATTATGGCAACGGTTTGATAAGAAGATCATTTAAATGGGGAGGTAGCTCATAACTTTCCAGGTGCTCAAACTTTAAAAGGACAACCCCGTCAATATCCGCTTTAAATGTCAGGTGATCAAGTGCGACAGGGTTATGTGCTCCTAAAAAAGGTGTGACTTCAAGCTTTATTAAGAATTGATAATCGAAAGGTCTTTCAACGTTGATTACTTTTGTGAACCATGGTTGTACAAACGGGTTCTCTGATAAGTATGGTTCATAATAATCATTGATGGCTTCTTGTGTTTGGGCTTGAAGAATTGTTGAAACAAAGGCCGTAAAGTATTCGGCGTCTAAATACCCGGTGTCAAACTTTTCAGCGTAAGAAACTGAGCAGTTCATCAAAAGTAGTATCATAGTAACTATAATCATTCTTCTCAATGCATACCTCTTTTTTTCAATAGTCTATGCTATAATGTCTAAAACATACGCTTTATGTAATCCATTCAAGGAGGAACAATATGCTTTCATATTATCTTGATTCAAAGAAAAAACTTGAGTTTAAAAACGGCAGTTTTCGTGTGCTGATCTTTACGGATATGCATGCCAAAAGAAGGATTGATCCTAGGACTCTTGCATTTTTGGAGGCTACAGTGAAACGAGAACAGCCTGACCTTGTACTCTGGGACGGGGACAATGTGGTTGACGGCCCGGATGAAGAATCCTTCAAAAGTATTGTTTCGGCTTTGGCTGAACCGATGGAACGCCGAGGTATTCCTTGGGCACAAGTTTTCGGTAATCATGATGAAGAATGTTGTTTTGATCGGAAAATTCAACAGAAAATATATGAAAGCTTTGATTGTAACATATCAAAATCTGCTCCCGGTATACATGGAGTCGGGAATCATATGCTACCGGTTTGGAAGGATGAACAAATTGCGTTGGCATTCTGGGGCATCGATTCAAACGATTATTTAAGTACGGATAATGATTTTTATCCGGGAGATCTTGAAAAAGCGGTGTTGCTTCCGAAAGTGATGTTCCGGGATTGTGGTTATGCATTTATCCGCTTTGATCAGATCCGTTGGTATTGGGATCTATCCGTTGAACTCGAAAGGCTTGCAGGAGGGAAGGTACCGGGAATCATGTATTTTCACACCTGCTTGAACGAATTTGCAATGGTGCCCTATAATCCTAAGGAAACGGGCATGACCGGCAAACAAAATGAACCGCTTTGCCCCTCCACACTCAACAGTGGCTTGTTTACCGCATTACTCGAGCGCGGCGATGTAAAAGGTGTCTATTGTGGCCATGATCACACCAATACATATGAAGGTGCTTACTGCGGTGTACGCCTAGGCTTTTGTGGAAGCGCCGGATTTGGAACGTACGGCTTGAGCAGTCATTATGATAGCGGTCCTCATCAAGATGCAGATAAACATGCGCTGCGTTGTGCAAGACTACTGACCTTCCGAGAAGAAAATGTTTCAGAGTACGAATCAGAGATTATTCTTGCCAGAGACCTCATCGACATGACTCCGGTGGAATACATAGATTTAGTATAATGAAAAAACAAGATATTTAAATGAATAATCCGCAAAGCTCCCTGTGGCTTTGCGGATTATGATGTTTTTATTCATTTTTAAATTCTTATTCGTATTTAATTCCAATACTTCATTTTGCTTTATAACCCATATCCATAAGCGTATTTGTCTGAGATATTGACCGGTAGTTTGCCCAGTGCTTTTTTCGCACCGTATAAAATATCGGCTGTGGTGTCCAATGAATAGATGTTGTCGGTATAGGTGCACAAAAGATTGTCCGTCTTTGGCATTTTGCTTGCCACATATGGATTGCCGGCAATGACTCCGGTTACCGGGCAATTCTTGTCTTTTAACATATCGAGCATTTTGACTTGGGATTCCGGAATGGTTCCGCTCCCTGCTTTGTAGCTTAATATCCTGACGAATGTGACAAAGATGATATCTTCGTATTCTTTACAGTGCTTTTCAATATGGGCCATTTGATCATCTGTGAGGTCTTCGTTGACCAAAAACAGATCAGCATTGGCAACATACCGTTTTACCGAGTTATAAAAATGATAATACTTTTGTGTGACTAGCAAGGCCATATCTTTTGCCGCCGTTAAACCGGCGTCGCTTGTGGTGGCAATCACCAAAGTCTTCTTACCGTTGTCAAGGGGGAATCGACTATTTTCCAAAAGGGTGACCGATTGATCTGCAACCCTTTTCGATAATACAATGTGGTCCTCCATCCGGCTCAATTTCCGGGTGGTTTGTTGTGAAATTTCTTTTCGCTCGTGAACAAGGCACCATTCTTTAAATTTGAGAATTTTCATGACGGCAGCATCTAATTGCTCCATCTCAATGACACCTTCTTTTACAGCATCCAACAATGCTTTGTGGGTGATTATAGGATCGGAATTATAGTCTTGTAGAATCATATCATTACCGGCTTTGAAAGCTAGAATCGCAGCTTGTTCGGTGCCATAACGATCCTTGACCGCTTTCATGGTCAGGCTGTCGGTTATGCTCAGTCCTTCAAATCCCCATTGCTCTTTTACCAAACCGGTCATGATTTTCATGGACAATGTGGCCGGAGTCCCCGGCTCTTCACCTTCTTGTAATGCCGGGTAATAGATATGAGCGGTCATGATCCCTTTCATCCCTTTTGCCATCAATTCTTTAAAGGGCTTTAGCTCCACTTGATCTAACTTTTCGCGAGAATGGTTCACCACAGGCATTGCAATGTGAGAATCCACGGATGTGTCACCGTGCCCGGGGAAGTGTTTCCCGTTGGGGATGATTCTTTCACTCTGCATTCCGTTGACATACTCCTCTCCGAACCGGATGACGGTATCGGTGTTATCTCCAAAGGAACGGGTACCGATAATGGGATTGTCCGGATTGGAGTTTACATCCAGAACCGGATTGGATACGATATCAAAGCCTAATAATTTTGCTTCTTTGGCAATGGCCTTGCCTATATCATATGATGTGCGGGGATCCATTGTAGCAGCGATTGCCATTTGGGTGGGGAAGGACGTTCCCACATCCTGGAACATATCACAAATGCCGGTTTCTGCATCCAAATACATAAAGGGTGGTATTTTTGATATTTTGTATAGCTTGTTCAAGTATTCAGTGAGCTTTTCA
Source organism: uncultured Clostridia bacterium (assembly GCA_937894465.1). Classification (GTDB taxonomy): domain Bacteria; phylum Bacillota; class Clostridia; order JAAYHZ01; family JAAYHZ01; genus JAAYHZ01. The sequence goes on along the minus strand of CALCRE010000027.1, from coordinate 4,046 downwards.
GGATCCTTCTTGCATACTTGTCGGACCACCACTGCACCGACTCCGCCTAACAGGCCTTTCTCCAACATCTCTTCCATAGATTCAATGTGATACAGACCTCTGTTGATAATCAATTGGCCTACTTTTTCTTCTAATGTAAGATTCTTAAATTGTTGTTCTGCCCAAGACATGATTTCTCTCCTTTAAATGAAATTTATAATACATATAGGATCAATTTCCATGGTAGCTTTCTGCTATATATTATCATATATTCGGAATAGTTATATACATTCCGTACATAAAGCTCTCTAACAAATTGAAATATATTGCGGATGCATTGGATGAATGCTATGATTGTATGTACATAAATATTTTGACCGTTGATCAACCGGATAGGAGGATCCTATGAAGTATAAGTATAATGGGGTGAGTATACGCCCCTCGGTGGAAATTTATCATGATTCCATCCCCTATTTAAGCGGAATTACATTAAGAGAGTTCTTTTGGGACAAAAAAAAGTGTGCCGATGCCTGGAGGATCGGTTCGCAGAAGATAACCGAATATTTCGGAGATCTGTTGCCCCCGCGGGCTGTGGCAGGGCCTCCCATATCCTACGGCCACCTCATATGCTTAGGTGCCCCGGTTCAATATCCCGAAAATACTGAACCGAATGTAAAACCTTTTATTCACAGTATCGATGAAGGAATTGAATTACTTCAAGCGAAAAAGGGTATGGATTTCACACAAAATTCTCTTTTCCAACATTATGTGGAGTTGTGTGATTACCTGCAAGAACAATTCCCGGAACAAAAAGTCTCTTTTTCAGGGTTGGGATCTCAAGGACCTTTGACATCAGCAGTTTTGATGCGAGGACAGGACTTCATTTTTGATGTGTATGATTATCCTGAAAAGGCACAAGAATTTTTACAGTTGTTAACAGACAGTATCATCGATTTTAGACGTTTGACAAACAGGATCAACGGTGCTCCGGAAGTGAGTGCACAGAGTGTCGGGCTTGCAGATGATTTTGCCAGTTTGATCACTCCGGATATGTGGCCGGATTTTGTCGTTCCTTGCTGGAATCAATATTATGAAGGTTTGACCACCGGAAGAAGGTCATTACATTGTGAAAATCTGTCACCTACACACTTAAAACATTTGAAGTCAGTGAATTTATGTCATTTCCAACCTTCGGTTTCAGATTTGTTAACCATCGAAAATGTCAAAGCCAACACGGATATTCCTTTTGATTGGCTTTTGTATGCTTTCCGTATTACTCAAATGAACGATCAGGAAATTCAAGATTGGGTGGACTATACGGTACAAGCGGGAATCACACTGATCAGAACCCAGTTCGGTCAATTTACTGTTGTAGCCAAAAAATTGGATCGAATCAAAGCTTTCTACAAGGCGTTCGAGAAATACAAAGTTTAAAACATCAAAATTAAGAAAGCCGCCTGTTTTACGGGTGGCTTTTGAGTTTTTGAGTATCATTAAAATGGAGGAAATGGAGTCTTTTGTGGTTTAAAATGTAATAAAAGTATGATATAATTGTTAATAAGGATGTGATTACGATGAAGGAAAAGTTAAAGTTTTTTGACTACATTACTTTTTCAAGGAATTATTCAATTATTCTATAGAACCAAATGAGTTACAAAAAATCATTAATGAAGTGTATGATGAATTTAAAGAAGATTTGATGGCAGAACTCCATATCGTCAGGGCTATTAAGCGAACCGCAACAAGGAATACGAATACGGAAGGGAATTTAATATGAATCTAGGAAAAATATATTTTGACACTTCAGTTATAAGTGCTTTGTATGACAAATGTACACCTGAGCGACAACGATTGTGTATATGATTCTTTGAGGTTGGATTGGATAATATTGTATTATGAAAATTCAGGCGAATACTTCCTGAACTGATGTTGATTAAGTAAAACAGTATCTTAAGTACTCAATTATTTGTATCATCTGCAGTAAGACCCCTGGTACTAGCGTGTTATGGGGTTTGACAATTATATAATACAATTATTACAGGGGGAGAAATAATGTGAAGATATGTCATATACTTAAGAATAATCTATTTATGATTAGTTACATATGGAGGTTTAGTAAGTCCTATATATTTCTTTCGATTTTGTCAAGCATCGATTTTACCATTAATCCGGTAATTGACATTTTACTTATGAAAGTTGTAGTAGATTCTATTGCTGAAGGGAAACCCTTAATTAATATAATGGTATTTTTAGTTGCGGTAGCGGGAGTGAATCTTTTCTCAGCAGCGAATGATGCATATTTTAACAATAGATACTATCCTAAAAAAGATGAAGAGTTTTCAAGAAAAATGCAACTTATGTTATTGGATAAAAGGAGAGTATGTGAGGTGTCTTGTTATGAAAACCCTGAGTTTTACGATTCCTACATGAAAGCCGCAAACGAAGCGCAAGGAAGACCTTTATGGGTATGGGGTACCGTATTAGGTTTTTTACGAAATCTTTTTGCCATAGGAGCCATAGGAACAATTGTGATAATCATTGATCCTTTCATTATACTTTTCTCATTAGCTGGAGTTTTGGCAGGTTTATTTTTCTCAACTAAAATGGGTAAGGTTAAGTTTAATTTTGATATGGCGAAGCAACCATTAGAACGTAAGAAATCTTATGTAAATCGTATATTTTATCTTCCTCAATATATAAAAGAAGTAAAATTATCTTCAATTTCAAACCTTTTAAGAGAAATGTTTGTTACATCTAGCAAGGAGCTTGTAGATGTTGTACATAAGTGGGGAGGTAGGGTTGCGTGGATGGATTTTGCGCAAACAATTACCTCTTCTACGATAACCGTCGGTGCAATGGGTTATTTGGCATATAGAATAGTATCGGGAAATATGTCCATAGGTAGTTTTGCGGCAATGTTGGCTGCAACAAATCAATTGAGGGGATATTTACAAGGTCTTCTTCAAATAGTACCTGATTTTTATAAACACAGCCTCTTTATAGATAACTACAGACAGTTCCTGGAATATGTCCCATTGATAGATGAGACTAAGGAAGGTAAAGAAATTGATAGTATGTCTAGTGGTATTGAGTTGAAAAATGTTAATTTTACCTATCCGAACTCTGATGAACAAACTCTTAAGAACGTTTCACTATCAATAAAAAAAGGTGAAAAAATTGCAATAGTCGGCCATAATGGTGCGGGAAAAACCACATTAATTAAGTTGTTATTGCGTCTATATGATCCAACAAACGGAGAAATTTTACTGGATAATGAGGTTTATAAAAACTTTAATGTACCAAAATTACGAAGTAAATTCTCTGTCGTTTTTCAAGATTATCAATGTTATGCATTTACCGTAGCTGAAAATGTTTTGATGCGTAAGTGTGAGACAGAGGAAGACGAATTGCTTGTAGTTGAGAGCTTAAAGAAGAGTGGTCTTTATGATAAGATATCATCTCTACCTATGGGGATCCATACTGCTGTAACAAAAGAATTTAATGCAAAGGGAACATTATTTTCGGGAGGAGAACTCCAGAAACTTGCAATTGCCAGGGTGTTTGCCAATAACAGTGAAATTGTAATTCTAGACGAACCGTCTAGTGCACTAGACCCGATTTCTGAACATAACATGCATGAAAACATGTTAGCTGCAGCAAAAGACAAAACAGTTATATTGATTTCCCATAGATTGTCCACAACACTTTCGGCGGATAAGATTTATTTTTTTGAGAAGGGTGAGATTATAGAAAGCGGAACTCATAATGAATTGTTGCAGAAGAAAGGGAAATATGCTGAAATGTTTGAAGTCCAAGCTAAAAAATATAAATATAATGGGTGAATATCCGTCTGTGTTAATTGCCGAGTATCTTCATTCTACAATCATTGTGTACTTCCTAAAAAATTGCGACCTGTGCGGTCATGTGTACCATAATTTACCTTGTCGTGCCACTTGATCTTTAAACTCTTCGCAACTGAGCTTGAATTCTATTGTTCTTCTGTTGATCCAATTTTCATCTTCTTTGTTCAAAAAGAGTGCACTAACATTGGCAAGACCTGATGAACC
>CALCRE010000026.1 GCA_937894465.1 uncultured Clostridia bacterium | reverse complement strand
CGCTTGAAAACGCCGATTTGCTCTATATTTCACGCTCGCTCTTCAAAACTGGGTTCTGAACTGTATGAAAAGTATGTTACTGATAATGCAGAGACCTCCCAAGCATTGACTCCGATTATTAACGACTTTAGGAACAAGGCGCTCAAAGGTGAAATATCCAATTTCGATACAGAATGGTCACATTATATCGAGCAACTGTACGCAGCCGGTCTTGAAAAGATGATCAAAGACTTTTACAACAATAGCGATTTTATCGCATATGATCCCGGTGACAAGTTCACATTGCGCGGTAGGCCGTAAGCAAAAGAATGGATTAAAACAGTGAAAAGGACAGAATTTCTGTCCTTTTCTTTTGCATTGAATTAGGGGGTAATAACATGTTAAACACTATAAAATTCGGAGTTGCAAAGGATATCATCACTCCTTCGGTAAGCGTTGCCATGATGGGGTTCGGTTCGGTTTACGGCAATATATTTCAAGGAATCCATGATGATTTGTATGTGCGCACTTTGATGCTGCAAGATCATACAAACACTTGTTTGTTAATTTCTATGGATTTATGTTTTCACGAAGATTCTTTGACAGAAAGCATAAGAGAATATGCCTGTCAAAAGCATAATGTCCCGAAAAACAATCTGTTGATTACATATACCCACACCCATTACGGACCTAATGTCAAAGGATATGATGATATCTTCATCAATGAGGAATATGAGCAATTCCTATACCAAAGGGTCACCCAATGTATCGACCGCGCATTCTTGAATATCAGTGAAGGAACCATGGATTACTCTAGTGTGGAAGGGGAGTGGAACATCAGCAGAAGACTCAATGTTAACGGTGTTGTCAATCCTTCTATTTTACCTTCTCCGGACGGAGAGGTTGACAAGTCCATATATATATTGAAGTTCACCGATTTAAACGGAAATATAAAAGCATTGTTAACCAATTTTGCATGTCATCCTTCAAACCTAAAAGAGCTGAGGATCCTTTCCTCTGAGTTTCCCGGAAGACTGTGTCATTTACTCGAGGCATATAACTACGGCTGTACCACTTTGTTTTTCCAAGGATTCGGTGCGGATGCCAAGTTGAAGATCGGTGCTAAAAGCTCCAAGTTTCACCCCATCAGTTATGACGAATGCAATGAAACGGCTTCTTCCATGGCTCTCAAGGTACAAAACACTCTCCTTAACGGTAATTGGATGAGGAGTGACCCGAAGCTTGACAGTCGGATGTTCCAAATTAAAATGCCTCTTGATGTCTACCCCAAATCGGTATTTGAAAAGGATTTACAAGATTACAGTCGTCATTCTGACAAACGATTTGATAAAACCATGATCAATCCCGTTGAATACAGCGGTTCCATGTTGATGTGGTCACACGCTCAATATGTAGTGGATCATTATGACGAATTACCGGATTACCTCATGTTAAATTGCGGAGTAGTACAGCTTGGTAAAAATTTCTATATTTTTACCGTAGGAGGTGAACCGTCTTATGATGTGAAAAAGGTTTTACAAACTCTATTACCTAACGGCAACATTCTATTTTTCGGTTATAACGATGCAATCGCTTATGTACCTACAGATAAGATGTTAAAAGAAGGCGGATATGAAGCAGGAGACCGATCCATCACAGAATACAAGATGAAAGGTAAATTCAAAGCAGGTATAGACGACAGGTTCTTAGAAGGCTTTCAAAAAGCAATGGATGATATGATATAGTTTCGATTGCCGGATAATTCAATGTTAATACTTAACAAATCTGTCGTTTGACATTATAATATAGATATCAACTTTCTTGACGGAGAAGGAGATATATAGTAAAGACAGTGAGACGGAAAATCGCAGTTATAGATGATAGTTATGTCTTATCGGTATCCTTTGATGTATCGGATAAGGTCAATCATTAATTTAAAAAGTTGGAGGCGTTTTATGATTGGTAAGTTTAAAAAAACAGTTTTAATATTTATGGTTGTATCTTTTCTGTTTGTTGTGTCGTGTGAAAAAATAAATATTGATTCCGATAACGTGAACCCATCCATTACTACATCGGAAATCACCGGAGAGGATTTATCTTTTCTAACCGATGAGCCGGTAAAGATAATATATGTATCTGATAATTTATGGGGTTGGGGGAGCGTGAAAGAAGACAATATGGCAATAAACTACATAACGATATCCGAACTATGTCAAGAGGAACTCGGGTTTTCCGTTAAGTTTATAAACATGGACTATCCTAATGATAAAGATAATGCATATGCCCTTTACATACAGTCGGGTGAGGCAGCGGATTTGATTTTTCCCGACCGCAATCTGATGGAAAAATCTCAATACCATTGGGGTGAGCGTTACATTGATGATGGTCTTTATATGGATTTAACACCGTATTTGGAACGATTCTGTCCTGAAGCGTTTTTGAATTTCAGCAGGTATCCTGATATAAAAGACAATTTTACGAAAGACGGAAGAGTATATGCAATTTATGCCGGAATGCCCGATATAACTGCATTGGCATTATTAATAAAAAATGATTTATTGAAGGAGAACAGCATCAAAATTGACGATATCCACAGTATCGATACTTTGTATGAGTCCATTGACAATTTATACAATGGGAAAGAACCTCCATCCGAAACAAATAAAATATGGGTTTCGGATTGGACATTGTTAATGTACTCTATTTATAATTCGGGTTATTACAGCCTGAATAGCGGCAGGGATTTGGTGTTTGATGTTAACGATCCGAACTATAAACCTTGTCTTGTTGAAGATACGGAAATTCTTGATTACTTTTTTTGAGAAGTTTTCCGAGTTTTTCAATTGTTCATATTTTACAACGGGTGCCGGTTATGTGGTTTACTATATAAACGGGAAACAGGATATGATACTCCTTGACTGGACTCCAAACATTACGAAAGACCTTTCCCGTTATACCGTCGACGAGAAAGACAACGTATTTAAAAAGTATTCGATTGTACTGTTTGACGACTTGAAACCTGTGGTAATGAATACCAACTCCTTTATACACATAATGGTTCCGTCAACGAGCACTCAACCGGAAAAAGCGTTGATGTTCATGCAATGGCTGATGACAGACGAGGAAGTTGCGGATATTTTAACTTTCGGTTCGCAGATGATGAAAACAAATCACTACAGGTTTGCATCGGATGGAACGATCATCCCCGAGAAAAATAACACAATATACGGTTTTTACAATTTGATTGCTAATTTCTCCAACAAGGCGTTCTTATGCGGTAACAAAGAATTTAACATCATACATGAATACAAACAAATGACTTACGGATCTTTGTATCCTGAATTTTATAAAGTAATAGACGGGCAGAACAGTTATCATGCAAAATTACGTGATCAATGTATGAAGGAACCTTTACCATCCTATTCAAGAAAAAGAAGAACTTATTTAAAAGAATCAATCGATGAATTAATATTAAACCCCAACAATAATTTGAGTTCAGGCTCCATTGAAACCGGATTGTCTGAAGTTATTGATACGGTTGAATATCGTCAGATAATGACAGAAGCTATGTATAATGCAATCAGTTAATAATTGATAGTAGTGAGCTAACCTAGGCCAAAGAAGACTGGTAACAGTCCGGAAGATAAAAATATAAGTGACATAGAGCGTAAGACTCCAAGACTATAACCGTATGCTTTGAAAAACCTTTGGTACAAGGAGTTTCCAAAAGAGCAGTGTATAGTCAAAAAGCAATGGAACAGATTACCGGATAATTCAATGTTAATACTTAACAAATTTGTCGTTTGGCATTATAATATAGATATC
>CALCRE010000025.1 GCA_937894465.1 uncultured Clostridia bacterium | reverse complement strand
CAGTTTCATCGAATGGTACGGTTAATGCAACAGGCGTGGGCACTGCAACCATCACAGCAACCACGAACATAGGCGGAAAAACAGCAACTTGTGTTGTAACGGTCGATTATGCGACTACCTCGCCCATTAGCACGGAGCCGGGGATTATTGTTCCGATTTCTCAATTTATGATGGTGATCAGGCCGGGAGCCCAAACGGTGACCTTGTTCGGTGGAGCATTGGTATTGGAAATACCGGAAGGCGCATTTACAGAAGATGTAAAGCTCACGGTAAGAATGACACCGAATTCCTATGTACAGACCGGCTACAGTATCATGGAAGGAGCCAAGATCATCGGAAATGTATATGAGATTGATTTTGGTGGTCAGGTTGCCAAGCGGTACATTAAGATCATAGAGAGTTTAAGTTCGGGAGCATTAGGCAACTCTTTAGCGGAAAAGGCCGGCTTCTTTGTTGAAACAAAACCCAATGAATGGACTTATGTGGGATCTTCCATGAATGTAGACACCGGAAGGGTTTGGGGCTTTATTAAAAACGGAGGAACCTATGGTCTGATGGTGTTCAACAGAACATTCCACGACATTGAAAATCATTGGAGTCGTGAGGATATAGAGATCATGGCGGCCAAACAGATCATAAATGGTTATGATGGTACGCATTTTGTACCGGAGCGCACTGTATCCAGAGCGGAATTTGCAAAGATGGTTGTTCAATCGTTATTGACCAATCCCTATTACAAGATCAAAATGACTGACTTGGTAAGACCGTTGTTTGTGGATGTCCATGAAAAAGCCTGGTACCGCCCCTATGTCGATACTGCAGCCTATTACAATATCATTCAAGGCAGTGGTAACGCAATCTTCAGGCCTAATGATCCGGTTACCAGGGAGGAAATGGCAGTGATACTCATCCGAGTAATGAACTCCGAGGAAGAAGTGCAATGGATGAAGGGTCAATATGATGCGAAGCTCATACCTGCACCGTTTAACGATATGGATGACACTTCTTCATGGGCGTTGGGCTCCGTGTTATTGGCGCAACAAAAAGGAATCTTCAAGGGTGATCAAAATGGCAACTTAAGGCCCGACGATTATGTAACACGTGCTGAAGCGGCAGTTATCTTAAAAAGGACAATGGCATTACAAGGATTGCTTTATACTCCTAAAACCATAAAAGGGATCTTGAGTATAAGCACGGTTGAGGCAGAACATTTGGAATTGAAGACATCCGGTGCTCAAGGCGAGACCTATGTCATCATTCCTTCGGACGAAATCATGAAGAACAAATTAATGACGTATGTAGATCAGGAAATTGTTTTGACAGGTTACGAGGATGATCAACCCTCCATCTTTATAAAAAAGATGTTCAAAGCATTGGCAATCGGTGACAAGATCGAATTATACTGCTGGAGATGTGAACAAAAGCAACTGGCTATGAAACAGTGATTTACAGCTTTTAAAGTATGGTATGAAGTGGTTTTTAAAGGCGGGAACAGCTAATAAGCTGTTCCCCTCGTTGCATATGTAATGCAAGAAATGTTTCAAAGCTCTTGAAATAGTTGACCTGAATAGTATATTATACAATCAAAGGCGTTAGATATTTATGGAAAGAAAATATGGTTTTGATCGAAGGCACAATACACAGTAAAAAGAAGAAACAGCCCGAGTTGTTTCTTCGCCCATGTATTGGATAGAGGAGATTTTTATATGAAAAAATTTATTGCTTTTATTTTAATCTTTACAATACTATTTAGTTTTGTAGGATGTTCCACCTTGGAGCTTATCAATTCAAAGATAAAAGAATCCATACAAGCGGAACGTGAAAAGACTACAAGTGGAGAGGAAGATTCAGACGAAGACCCAAATTCGGACGAGGATGAAGATGAGACCTCAAAAGAAACGGAAGACGAGGATGAAGATGAAAATTCAGATGAGGATGAGGTTTCAGAAGAAACAGAGGACTCCGACGAAATGGAAGACTCCGATGAAGATGAGGAAACTGTCATCAATGAACCGAAAGTTGGTCCTGTAGGGGAATGGGATTCGCCTGTTCCTCAAATCAATCCATTGGGTTCACAAGAAAATTATGAGAGTATTGATTATTCAGTACAAGATCATACCTTAAAATACATAGAGAATTTTATAGAAATTAGCAAAACATTATCAGGGGAGTGGTGGCATCTTCAAATGGATAAAGAATCCGGTGTCACTATGGGTTTTTTAGATCAATATGCTCGGACATTAGGTGCAACTGTTTATAGCACCGGTTACGATGACCGGATGATGTTTAAATATATGCCCAAGCAGGGAAATGTCTGGTGGGCTGATGTCCTTTTTAATGAACAAGGTTGTTCATTAACAGTGTTAAAGGAACATGTACTTGTTCCGGGTGAAGAAGTGACATTCAAACTCGGCGATATGGAAGAGCCACCGGAGGAGATTTCCTTTGCGAGCAACTCAGACGGTACGAAATTTCAATCGGCAGTGATCAAGATACCGGAAGGCTCCTTCTATTTATTGATCGAGTCGGATTTTACAGCCGGTGCGTTGGAAAAGGGAGATTATTATTACAAGGTATTATACTCCATAAAAACCGACACATATGTTTTAGATGACATTCCCCAAGGGGAAGGCACCTATAAATGGACCATTACATGGGATGAACCACCTGAAGAATTTTCCGTTTTGCTAGATGAAATAGGGGAATTGCCAAAAGTCAAACTGGGCGATGAACTAGGTGCCTTAAAGGTGTCCGGTGCAGAGTTTGGATCACTCACAGTGGAGCCACAAAAAGATGGATATGCACAGCATAAGGATTTACCTGATCTATATTCTTCTTCCGTAGAGGGCAATGTGACGCCGGAAGGCGATATCCTTTTCTGGTTAACTGCGGGTCTTTGGAATGTGCTGATCGCAGAAGGGGCAGGTTTGGAATATAGTAAAATACGTTTGGTACCGGTATCTTCCGGAGAAACCACACATTTATCTCTCCCGAAATCCCTGGAGAGTGCATATGGTAATTTAAATCAATACTTTGCGGATGAGAATGATCTGACAGGAGGGATCACTTTTGTCGAGTCCGCTGACTTAGGTGAAAATGCATCCATATCCATCATGGTGAATGATCCTTTAAATAGAGATGTTTTTCCGGATACGAATAACACCACTATAACAGAAGACGGTACACCGGTGAAGATCGTAGACATCACCAGAAAAATTGCTCCTCCCTCCGTGGTATTGGTATTAGATTCCTCCGGATCCATGGGAAATCACATGCCTGCCACCATTGCCGCTGCAAAAAGCTTTATTAACGGTTTACCTGATAAAACATATATCCGAGTGATAGATTTCGATACCCAAATCAAAGTGTTACAAGGCAATGACAAAGCCACCGTCATTAAAAATCTTTCCTCTGTCGGTGCCGGGGGATATACAAAACTATTTGATGCCACATTGGAAGGTTTGCGTTTACTTGAAGAGAAAACACGCCCGGCTTTAGTCATATTTGCGGATGGCGCAGATTCCAGCTTGTTTGATGATGAAGTGGAAATGGGTAGTAATTCAACATTGGAAGATGTTTTGTATGAAATACAAGAGTATCAAATTCCCGTTTACACCATTGGGTTCGGTGAAGATCCGGATGAAAGTGCCATGAGGGCTTTTGCGTCAACGTCCAAAGGCCGGTATTACAGTGCAAAAGACGAGACGGCACTAACTAAGGTATTTGAAGCCATAGGCAGTAAATTTGGGAATGCTTTTGACATTACGTATAAACGACCGGAGGAATCCAATCTTTCAGATACCCCGGTGGTGTCGTTCATATTAGATGCCTCAGGATCCATGGACACGGATCCTGAAGAGGATGTAGACTGTGGCTACAGAATCGATAAGATGAAAGCTCTCTTCCACGATTTTATATTACAATTACCAAAGGATTGTCTCTATCAATTGACCAGTTTCCAAACAGGTGCATTAGGGGGACAAATCATAAGGCAGGAACAAGTGACTACGGATAGCCAAGTCAGACTTTTACAAGCTTTAGGTGAAATGGAATCCTTCGGTGGAACACCGATTTTAGAGTCCATCAAAATCGGTTATGAGACATTGAAAGCCGTTCCCTCCAAGAGAAAGGTGATTGTGTACCTCACGGATGCCGCATTAGAAGTGGATGAGTATGTACAGCCGGAATTTGAAGAATTGCTTAATAATATTAAAGAAGAAAATATCACCATTCTTTGGATCGGTATGGGTGTAGAAAACAAGGAGGAAGTATTTGCTCATGCTGCACAACTGAGCAACGGTCAATATGTGGTCAGTGAAGATGTAGATCAATTTAGCAAAGCACTATCCGAGGTTTTGGCAACGATACAAGAGGAAAGGCTCTCTAATAAGATTAATTTGTCCCTATCCATCCACGACCAAAATGACAATGGGGATACTTTGAAGTTTGCGGCCAACACATCGGTAACATTTCCTAAAGTGAAGTCTTCAAAGAAGGCTGTAGAACCGGATCAAGTGAAAATAGCGACAGGTTTACCTATGGACCGATATAACAAAGAGGTTGCCTCCATTGTGACAGGAACGGGAATACCGGGTGAAGACACTGTCATGATACAAAAAATGACTGTTGATGTGATTGGTTCTAATGAATCTGCATCCATGCACATAAAGGAACTTTACTTTTTCAGCAAGATGAAAGGTTTAGAGCCTCCGGGAGAAAAACAGTACATGGCAGTAACGATGGAAATTGAAAATATCACTTCGAAAAAAATTCCCTATCTGATACCGAGTATCCATAACCATTTCTATATGACCATAAACAATGAAGGGAGCTATCCTGCATCAGATGCCACTTGGATTACAGAAAAACCTTTGTCAGTTCCGGGTGAATCGGAAATATTGATCCCTGCAGGTGAAAAAGTCACCGGTACATTGGTGTTCCTTGTATCCAAAGATCCTTTAACGCAAGCATCATTTCACTTTTATGACCTTGTTTACGGTCATATTCAGCTACCCATCGTAGGAAAAATAGGGGAACATCTTCTTGAGGTGAACAGTTTGACGACCGTAACACCGGTGGATATAACAGATGCTTTTTCCATGAGTGTTACCGGATACAGTGACTTAGACCGGGTAGATCGTTATACAACCCCTGAAAACACACTTTTTAGGGTTGTAGAAACCAAATTCGACTCAAAGGTTCAAGCCTTGTTAGATATCCATCCGGCACAACGGTTTTATTATAGAATCAACACACCGGAAGGACCTCTACTTACAAAACTATCCGATGTAACTGCTCTTATACCTTTTGGATTTATGTCTCCTGTAATGCTTGCACCGGCGTCTGCTAACCGTGCTCGGTTTGTATACCAAATATCAAATCAACTTAAGGAGGCACCGGCTGAAATTTGGGGAGATGTGTCAAGCGGAGAATTAAAGGTGCCGGTTGTAAAGGGAAGTGTTACAGAGAAGAAAGCAGGAACCGTATTAGAGGGTGACGGTATTAAAGTGGTCATAAACCGGTTGGCATATTTAGATGAAACATATGAAGACTTCGGGGAAAGTTGGATCGTCGCTGATGTGACATTTACTGATGTTGCAGATGGTTTCGGAACGGTTATACCGGAGGACTGCTTCCGGTTGGTTCGAAAAGATTATGAAGATACCTATTTAAAAGGTGTCGACAACGCAGCGACAGGTAGTGTCGGGCTTGGAGACTTTTCAACCGGCGGCATGGAGAGTGATGGTGTGTTGGAAGTCGAATATATTACGGGAGAGATGCTGTATGGCATCGATCAAGATTGGGCTGTGTTCGACGGTGCAAGTCGTAGAGGTATTGTACTGTTCCTTTTGCAGGACGAAGATCACGAGTGGTTATTAAAATCCCCCTATTTTCCTGATTTGAATGAATCACCGGTAGAGGAGGTTTATCCGAATAGGGAGCTTATTCAATACAAAGCCCAAACACCTGTCTTTGACGATGATTTTGAAACCCGACTAAATCGATTGGTGGAAGATGCAATTGCAAAATACGCCGCTCTTGCAAAAACCGGATCAAAAAAAGCACAAACTTTCCGTTTGGGAGGTGACAATACGAAAAACAATATCCCGGCACCTATAGCTACATATAGTGGTGGAAAGAAATTACAAAATGCTAAAACTACATCAGATTTTGTTACCGGCATGCAGTCCCTTCAATGGATTCCTGCTTCGCTTAACACGAAAACATTCCAATATGCACCTGAGGCAGTGTTAACCCAAGGATGGGGGACTGAATGGGATTTGTACAACTTAGGGAAAGCTTTATTGTCAAAAGCCGGAGCAGTACCTACTAAAAGATTACTCACATTGACCGAAAAAGGAAAGAAAGAGCTGATAAAACAATCCGGATTAAAAACAATAGGAACAACCGTTGCACCGGGTATCCAATATCAGGATGATCAAGGCAAGCAAAGGACATTTGTCATTCCGTTTATGAAGTTCATTGAAGAATTGGAAGGATTGGTTTTGTTTACGTCATCTCAAGAGTATTATGAATATGAACCGGATGATGCCCAAATAACGGTGTACGCAAAAGTGAAGCCCTCGACAAAAAGCGCAGCGGGACAAATGGGGGATATTGGCAACATATTAGGCGGTGGAGACGGTGAATCTGAGTATGTGGATTATGTATCTTTATTGGAGGCACAAATACCTTTGCCCGTCTTAAGCCTGGACGCCATAGACATCGGTTATTTAAAAGCCGGAGAGAGTAAATACACCGCATTTTTAAAGTCCGCATCAGGTACTACTGTCGGATCCTATGTGGTAGATGCTAATACCGATCAAGTTATAGGATTGCGAATAGAAATCGTGATACGGAATGAAGAGCTGATCCATGAAAAGGATTTTGCTCAAGAGGACACCTTCGATCAATATCACCATGTCATTGCATTGAATCTACCGGATTTGCCGGCAGATGCATTGAATGATTTGAACAATCGGACGAAGGCCATGCATGACGAGGCTGAAAATCCGGATAGTCTTTCAGCGTTAAGTTGGTACGGCAGAAATATATTACACCGCTTTATCGGAGCACAAACGGAGTTTGACTTACAAACAAGTAAGGATCTTGGTTTGACCTTAGGTCGTGTTAGTAAAGAGCGATGTATAGTGGTGACTTCTTACATGGACAAAAAGGCAGGCAAATTGAGAACCTCCATGGATCTTTTACAAGCCGCCAACGAATGTCATACAAGTGATGAGAAGTTGATAGCAGCATATAACATTGGAGCCGGCATGTTTTTATCAGGGTTAGAAGGTGGTGTGCTGATTGGAGACGAGAAAATCAGTTTTTTAGATGTTTGGAACAGAGCGCCCCAAGGGACAAATATTATGTTTATACCCACCGGTGGTTATGAAGATGGTGAAATACGGGAAAAAAAAGCTGTTGAGATGAAGGAGCAAGAGGTTTATCCGAATAGATTGATCCAAGCAATTGCAGAAAACGAAAAGGTGATTTTTACACCGGATAAACCCACATTGATTGACGGTCAAGAAAGATGGGCCTGGTTAGAGATCGATCCTAAAACATATGAAACTATTTCCGTGTTTGATACCGGTGAACATGCCGGCATGGCAAGTTACCTGCTGACGGTAGCGAAGGAAAATGCCTCAGATATGGGGATGTATATTGTAGGTGCTTTGATGGGCGTGGAGGTTGCTGTATGGTCGGTGGCCTCGTTCAGTTTGGTGTACGATGATTATCGCACAATATTAAAAGAAGCCATGGCGGTAACGGGAGCAATCGGTAAGCACTTAGACGGAGTTATGAAAGGGTATGGAATGGCTTTGGATCAAGCTCTCAGTTACGGACTCGGTGGTAATTCACCGATCAATATAAACTTATCGATTAGTTTGGATGAAGGATATAAACAAGCAATGAAACAAAACATCGTAGGTTTTAGTCAGGGCTATAACGATGGTGCTTCTTTGTATTTTACAATGGCCTTTAAAAATTTGAAACCTGAAGATGACGGAAAAGGCAAAGGAAAAGGTAGTAACAGTGGAGGTAGCGGTGGATAATAAAAAGCAAACACTATACAATATTTAATGTAAGTGGATCAAACATTATAACAATAGAATATATATAAAAAATGGCGCAAAGGGCGTCATTTTTTATTAAAGATTCGTGGGAAGAAATATGTGGGAAACTACGTTTGAAGAAAGATGTATGTGCGTAGGGCTCTTTTTTAGTGTATGATATCGTAAATAATAAAATTGTAAAAAGGAGAAAAAGCATGATACTGAACTTCATGAGCTTTAACACTCAACATGGTTTTGACTATAAAAGAAAAGACCGAATTGATTTTTCTTTGTCAGCAGACCTCATTCGTCAATTTGATTCCGATATTATTGGCCTCAATGAAATGAGAGGAGAAGGAGTCTTAGAGGATTATACGGAACAAACAAAAACCCTAGCTGATTTATTAGGTTACCATTATTATTTTGGTCCTTCTCTTGTATTTCCGGACAGGGGTCCATATGGAAATGCTGTCATTTCAAAATATCCAATCGCTCATGCTGAGGTTATTCCGATTCCCGACCCTGAGATTAAGGATGAAGATGCCTATTATGAGACCAGATCGATTTTGAAAGCAGATTTTGATATTGCCGGTGGATTTACAGTGTATATATCCCACTTTGGTTTAGCGAAAGCAGAAAGAAAAAATGCTGTTGCAACTTTATTGGAGGTTTTAAAGAAACAAGAAAAGCCATGTATATTCATGGGGGACTTGAATATGACTCCCGATGATGAGCTTGTTCATGCCATATCTGAACAGCTACAGGATACGGCGGTGTTTTTTAACGAACCGAAACTAAGTTTTAAATCAGATAAACCGACCGTTAAGATTGACTATATTTTTGTTAGTGAAGGTATTAAGGTTCACTCAGCAGACATACCTCCTGTGGTGGTATCAGATCATCGCCCCCATATCGCAC
>CALCRE010000024.1 GCA_937894465.1 uncultured Clostridia bacterium | reverse complement strand
TTACATATTAACGGAAATAGTGTCGATTTTATTTAATTTGATTCTTCACAACTGTTCGGTAACATATGTCATTGATAGTTCAGAATATGTGTGCTATAATCACCAAATTAACACGATTTTTGCTATAAATCGCAATGTTCGTGGGGTATAATTAAAAGGAAAGGTTCATGTTTACCTTGTATTTACTTGCTTGTCGGGGAAAAGGTTAGAAAAGAAATGAAGAAACCTAAAATCGGAGATATCCTTATTTTTGTACTCATATTCGGTATCTCGGTCGGTATGCTTTTATCATTTCAAAGCAACGACGAAGGAGCCTATGCAGTTGCCCAGATTATTAAGGACGGTGAAGTGCTTCACTCGATTAACCTTGATCAAATTGACGAGCCGGTTATTATTACAATGAAAGGGAAGTATAATAATGTCATTGTCGCGGAAGAAGGAACCATACGGTTTGACCAATCCGATTGCCCCGACCATACTTGTGAAAGAATGGGGAGAATCAGTCGTCCGGGTCAGACTGCGGTATGTGTACCCGCCGGCGTTATTATAAAGATTACAGGTAGTGCTGAGGATGATACCGATATTGTGATCGGATGATACAAAATCGGAGGATGTGGAATAAATGAGAAAGATGGTCATGAACGGCATATTAATATCCATGGCGATTGTCATATCCTATTTTGAAAGGTTGATTCCCCTTGGAATGATCATACCTCTACCGGGTATAAAATTAGGTTTGGCCAATATTGTCACGCTTTTTGCACTTTTCTATCTGGGTTTTCAATCGGCGTTTTTCGTGACCGTGATCCGTTGTGTAATCGTATCTTTGTTGTTCGGTAGCCTAACCTCACTAATTTTTTCATTATCGGGAGGCCTTTTGGCTTTGCTGGTCATGTGGCTTTTGAAATTTGGGTATGACGGGTTCTTTTCCATGATCGGTGTCAGCGTCGGCGGTGCGGCGGCGCATAACACAGGGCAAATCATTGCAGCGTCATTCATTTTAAAATCCACAGTTGTTTTCGGATATTTACCTTTTCTTTTGCTATCTTCCTTGATCACAGGAGTATTAACCGCGCTTGCATCAGAAAGTCTTTTTTATCATATGAGAAAACTGTACATTTTTGATAATGTTATGGGAAACAACCGGGGTCAAGAATGCAAAGACACAAAACACAGTAAATGCACCGTGATCGGGCCGGAGAACGGAGGGAATGGTTTTTAAATGAATGAAAAAGCGTATTTACTCAATAAAGGATTTTGGCAGGTTGCAGACCCGAAAATATGGATTGCTTCTACGGTGCCATTGGTACTTGGGGTCATGATGTCTGTTTTGTATACCGGTGAATTTCATTTTTTGTGGATGATTTTATCTTTCATCGGAGTATATTTCATTGAAACCGGAAAAAATGCAATCAATGAATGTGTGGATTATGCCTCCGGGGCGGATCGCTGTGTGGATAAAGAACACAGGACATCCTTTTCAGGAGGTAAAAAGACAATCGTAGACGGTGTACTCACATGGGGCCAATCGGCGTGGATCGGTTTTGGCACCATAATTGCCGCAGCTTTTATCGGAGTCATTATTGTATTTTTCAAAGAACCCAAGGTTTTATGGATCGGTTTGGCCGGCTTGATGCTAGCAGTCTTTTATAGCCTGCCGCCGTTTAAGCTGATCTACAGAGGGTTGGGAGAGATTGTTGTAGGCATCGCCTTCGGGCCATTGATCATAAATGGAATGTATGTGGTCATGTCCGGAAGGTTCGATGTTCTACCTTTGCTGGTTTCCGTTCCTGTAGGGTGGTTGATTATCGGAGTATTGTGGATTAATCAATATCCGGATTATGAAGCGGATATGAAAAGCGGGAAGAAAAACGGCCTTGTTCGTATTGGAAAACAAAAAGGAGTCACTGTATACGGATTGATATTTGCATTGACATATTTGTCGGTGATACCTATTATGGTATACACAAAGAATGTGATCTGGTTGATTACTTGGTTGACTGTGCCGATGGCAATCAAAGCCGTAAAAAATTGTGCAGCCAATAAAGATGAGATGACAAAACTTGTATCGTCCAATGCAGATACCATAAAAATTTATATATTGAATGGATTGTTACTATGTGTCTCAATGTTTATTGATGTAATATAATGAGAAATACCATGAAAATCATACAAAGGGGTGTTGGAGATGAGTAAGAAAATAGTGATTGTAGGTGCCGGATATGCGGGAATTGAAACGGCACTTAGGCTGAATAAGCTCAACAAGCTCAAAGAGGTGGAAATAACGGTAATCGATAAGAACAGTTACCATACACTTCTTACTGAATTGCATGAAGTTGCGGGAAACCGTGTTTCGGAAGAAGCGGTTCGGATCCCGTTGAATAGAATATTTAAATACACCGACATAAACATCGTATGTGACAAAATAACAAAATATGATTACGAAAACAATGTGGTGAAGTCGGATACCAAAGATTATGCCTATGATTATCTGGTATTGGCAATAGGTAGTTCCCCTAATTTCTTCAACATTAAAGGTCTCGAGGAAAATGCATTCACCTTATGGTCTTTTGATGATGCCATCAGAATAAGGGAGCACATCAAAGACTGCTTTGTGAAAGCGTCTACCGAAGAAGACCCGGAAAAAAGAAAACAATTATTGACCTTTGCGATCAGCGGAGCGGGCTTTACAGGAGTAGAGATGATGGGAGAGCTTGCGCAATGGGTAAAATCCCTTGTCAAGGAACATCGCATTGATCGAAGTGAAGTCCGGTTGATTATAGTGGATATGTTACCTAGAATTCTAAACAACCTGGGTGAAGAAAACGCAAAAAAAGCACACGAATACATGGAAAAGAAATTGAATGTGGAAGTGCGTTTGAATACTGCGGTAAAAGAGGTGACTGCAGATGGATTTTCAACAGGAAACGAATTTATAAAAACCAAAACACTTATTTGGGCGGCAGGAGTCCGGGCAAATAACGATGTGGATGAAATGCAGTTAGGAAAACCCTGTCGTGCGAACAGAGTGAAAGTGGATCAGTATTGTCGCACTGATTACAAGAATGTATATGCCATAGGGGATGTTTCCGGCTTGATTTGTCCTATTGATGATCGTGAGTACCCTGCTATGGTGGAAAATGCTTTGCAAACCGGACATGGTGTGGCTAAAAATATTTTTAATGATATCAATAGCAAGGAACAAGAAACAGTAGAAGTAAAAATGCATGGAATCATGGTCAGCATCGGAAATTATTTCACCGTATCCGAAATTATGGGGAAAAAGCTTCCCGTTTGGCTTTCCATCATTATGAAGTATCTGGTGAACATGCATTACCTTTTTGGTATCACAGGCTTTGCAGGAGTAGCGCGATACCTTTATCACGAAGTATTGGAAAGACGCCAAAGGAAACACTTTTTTGAACAACACTGGTCAAGACGCATGCAAGCTTGGTGGGTTGTACCTGTAAGGGTCTTTTTGGGGCTCACATGGTTGATTGAAGGAATCAAAAAGGTGAAAGAAGGGTGGTTCACATCACCGAAACTTGCCTCGTTCTTGGGTATGGCAACCGACGGAATAGCCGGTGCAACTCCGGGTACGGCATTGGCTAAGAGAATTGACGAAGTGTTTGGATTGAAACTTCATATATTTAATTTCTTCATCGGTAAAGAGACCTCTTTGTTGGAAGGAGAAGCATTATCCTCTACCTTGTTTACTAAAATAGAACTGTTCCACTTCGGGGATTTTAATTTGGTTCCTTGGTTCTTGAAGAATATCGTTCTTGCAGGTGATGGAATTGCCATGTTCTTTCAAGTGTTGACCGTTATATTTGAAATCGGAGTAGGTTTATTACTGATCGGTGGTGCATTTACATTCTTGGCATCAGTGGTGTCAGCCGGCTTGCTGGCAATGTTCGTAACCTCTACCGGTTTGTATGAAAGCACTTGGTGGATGGCTTTTGCATCAATCGCAACCATGGGTGGTGCCGGACGTGCATTCGGGTTGGATTATTACTTGATTCCTTACCTGTGTAATGTATGGGACAACTTTTCCAAGAACGGAAAGCTAAGATTGTTTTTCAAGAGAAGCTTTGATCGGTACAATGACGATTAAAAAAGAAATTTTTTATTCATTTAGTTTCCTATGTTACCGTTATTTTCACCCGACATATGTATAATAACGATACTCATTATAGAGTGAAATCATCTGCTGTCGGGAAGGAACAAAAGTATATCGGAGGAAGTGAGCATGTGGGAGAGCTACCCTTTCCTAAGGGATGAGATGACGGAATTTGAAAAATATATACAGCGTGAGTATCCGGCGGGAAAAGGGGTTCTGAACGATTTGTCTGCTGAAGCGATTTTCTCCGGAGGAAAAAGGATTCGACCGGTGTTGACTATTCTATCCGCTATGTCGGGTAAATATGACCGGGAGAAGGTTTTTCCTTTGGCTGCAGCCATAGAGACACTTCACACTGCGACATTGGTTCATGACGATATCATAGACGATGCCGATATACGAAGGGGAAAGCCTACTGTATCAAAAAAGCACGGAACCAATATGGCGGTGTATACCGGGGATTATCTGCTTGCCTCATCGATTCTGCTTTTGATCCGGTCAGGATTGCCCACAGATTTGTCGGCTCATGTGGCCAAAGCGGTCAGGATGATGTGCATCGGTGAAGTAAACCAATATTTGAGTCGGTATGACATCACCGGGGTGTCCTCCTATTTAAGGAGAGTCATGAAAAAGACCGGTATTTTGTTCGCAGCTTCCACAGGATGCGGTTCATATGCAGCAGGGTTGGAAGAAAGCCAAGTCAAGATCATGACTCGATTAGGATTGAACATGGGAGTGGCTTTTCAGATTCGGGACGATTTGCTGGATATGCAATCTGATTCCGGTAAGGAAGGTAAACCTTTAAAAAAGGATTTGGCTGAAGGAATTGCAACATTACCTGTGATCTTTGCGGTCATGAAAGACGAAAAGATAAAAGATACTGTGGAAAATTTCCACAATGGGCTGATTGATGTGAAGGATGTTTACCGATTGGTCAGACAAAGTGGTGGGGTTGACAACACATTAAGGATGAAAGAACGATATATAAAACGGTGTCGGGACTTACTGGATCAAATACCCCGCACGGAAAACTTAAAAGTAATAGAAGATATTATTGGATGGCTGTAAAACAACAGCATTGACTATAGAACATAAAAAGAAAGGAAAATGTATATGAAAAAAACTATTGCTATGATCGTCACTGTAATCTTATTGGCTGCTTTGTTAGTCGGATGTGGGTCCGGTGGAGCTGTAAAAACCGGATTAGGGCATGTGGTATCCATTGGAAGTTCCAAAGATGCTACCGCTGATGCCAACGGAGCGGCTCAAGTGGATGTCACTATGGCTGCTGTGACCATTGACAGTGAAGGAAGAATTCAAAAGGTGACCATTGATGTTATTCAAGGAAAAGTGGAAGTGGATAAAGAAGGTAAAATAGTTACTGACAAATCCACTGAAATTAAGTCCAAGGTGGAAATCGGAAGTGATTACGGTTTGATTAAGCAGTCTAAAATCGGCAGAAATTGGGACGAACAAATCGTTGAACTGGAAAAGTGGATGATTGGGAAAACCATTGAAGAGATTCAAGCAATCAAGCTGAAGAAGGTTGATGACAATCACCCGAGCGTTCCGGATGAACCGGACTTGACATCGAAAGTAACGATTACGGTGCAAGATTACATTGCTGCAGTTGCAGAAGCAGTGAAGAACGCTAAGTAAAAAAGAATAAATTAACTATTTACCGATACATATCGAATACAGGCCTCTTTTGAACAATAACTCAAGGGAGGCTTTTGTAGGTAATTACATGAATAGGTCGTGATGTGTTTGAAACAAAGGGTCGCTATATATTTAATTATTTTAATATTGTCTTCTGTAATGGGTTGCACCCAAAGGAGACCGGAAAAATACAGCTATGAATTTACCGGTCTTTTTGACACGGTCATTCAATTCACCGGATATGCAAAAGATCAAAATGCCTTTGAGGCTATGGCAGAATCAGGTAGGGACCTTTTGGAAGAATTGGACACTCTTTATGATATATATGATCAAAAAGAAGGAGTGAACAATATCAAAACCATTAACGATATGGCAGGAATACAACCGGTGAAGGTGGACAGCAGGATTATAGACTTGATTGAGTTTGCCGTGGAAGGATATGAAAAGACCGGCGGACATGTGAATATTGCCATGGGACCGGTTTTGAAAATTTGGCATGATTACAGAACCCAAGGAAATACAGATCCTAAAAATGCCCGGGTACCGGATCATGCTGATTTGGAAGAGGCAGCTAAAAA
>CALCRE010000023.1 GCA_937894465.1 uncultured Clostridia bacterium | reverse complement strand
CTACTGCTTATTCCATTCTCCCCAGCTTAGCTGGGGGATTAGTTTTTTCATTTATCATCACAGAAATTAGGCAATAAGGTCCCCTAAGCACTAAAAGTTATGACTTAATAATTAAGTTGGTTTCTTTCATTGTTCTTTACATTTTGAGATATAGATGTAAAATATATATTGTGATGTAACACTTTTAGAGGTTCAAAACTCAAATGTTTTGTAAAGTAAATTAGGCGAAATGCATATGATTAAAAAGGGAGGTTTTCATATTGAAAAGATTCTTAATTTTATTATTAACATTAGGCATCACGATCTTTCTGTCTTCATGTGCGAAAAAGCCAATGAGCTATGATGAAGTATTAAGTGCACTTGAAGTTCTTTCTAAAAAATATGACGAAGTCGAGTTTTTTACTCCGACAGAAAGTGAATATAAACTAAAGAAAATGGAATTTGAAAACATAGAAGAGCTTGAAGCATTTATAAAAGGAGTTATAGAAAACATGTCAAAGTAAGCCAAACTAATACCCCATTGTTCGCTCCGTATGAGTATCTAATGATCAGGATTTTTAATGGCTAAACGCTACAGGCATTTACAATATGACTCCGTCTTTAAAGATGGAGATTTCACGATATCCGTTGATTTCATTTTTCGTTTGGGTACCATTTGCTACTTCTATGATATAGTCAAACAGCTCATCTATAAGAGGGCTACCTTCTAAAACCAGACTTGCATCAAAATCAATCCAATTGGATTTTCGACGGGCTAATTCCTTGTTCGTGGAAATCTTGATCGTTGGCACCGGGCCACCTACGGGCGTTCCTCTTCCTGTGGTGAATAAAACAAGGTGTACACCTGCCGCCGCAAGGTTTGTGATGGCTACTATGTCATTCCCCGGTCCATTAAGTAACGAGAGTCCTTTTTTGCTTACCACATCTCCGTAATCCAAAACATCCGTTACAATGGAGCGTCCACCTTTTTGAGTATAACCAAGGGACTTTTCTTCAAGAGTGGTAATGCCTCCTTCTTTATTCCCGGGTGAAGGATTTTCATAAATAACTTGATTGTGCTGGATAAAGTAGTCTTTGAAATCGTTAATTAGTCTTACGGTTTTATCAAATACCTCTTTGCTTTCGCAGCGGTCCATCAAAATCTGCTCTGCTCCGAACATTTCAGGAACTTCTGTCAATACACAACTTCCTCCATAAGAAATAAGCTGATCTGAAACCCTACCTACAAGAGGATTTGCTGTGATTCCACTGAATCCGTCGCTTCCGCCACATTTTAAACCTAATTTTAACTTGCTGACAGATACAGGGGTTCTTTTAAATGTAGCGGCATATTCTTGTAATTGGTTTATGATCTTTACACCATCAGCAATCTCATCAAGAGAATCCTGTGCATTCAAAAACTTGACACGCTTATCATCATATACTCCTAATACCTTTTTAAATTCCCCTATATGATTATTTTCGCAACCTAGTCCAAGGACTAAAACAGCCGCGGCATTGGGGTGATTGACCAACCCTTTTAGTATGGTTTGAGTCAATTTATGGTCATCTCCTAATTGAGAACAGCCAAAAGGATGGGGAAAATACATGGCACCGGTTAGCTCGCTTAGCCTTTGAGCGGTTTTGTTTACACATCCTACCGTATTGATAATCCAAACTTCATTTCGTATGCCTATATCTCCGTTTTTCCTGACATATCCCATGAATGTTCTGTTGTCATTTGCTTTTATAATCTCGTTAAAAGCCGGGTTGTACTCGTATTCAAGATGATCTTTTAAACCGGTTCTTAAGTTGTGGCTATGGACATGATCCCCTTTTTTAATGTCTTCTGTTGCCAAACCGATGGGAAAACCATACTTTATGATGGATTCTCCCTTTTTTATATCCTTGTCGGCAACCTTATGTCCGTTATCCAGGTTGATGATCACATTATCCAAAGAATTGATTTTCATATCGAATCACCTCGTCTGTTAAGAATGAACAATCCTGCCCCCACAATGAATCATTTGCTAATATTTTTCTTGTAGAAGCCTTTTTCATATAGTCCATAATTTCTTGGTCATCATTTGCCATCGGTGTTTTATAGAATTGAATCAAGCTTGCAAATGCAATCAAAAGGTTCTTCGGAATACAACCTGTTCTGTTTATGTATTCTAAAATGGAGGGCAACACCCTAACTTTGAACTTACTAACGGAATTTAATGCAATGGAGGATAGCATGTGTTTGATATATGGATTGGAAAAGCGCTCTAAAACACTGTTTGCGTAATTTAAGAGCTCTTGCTTGGGCAAATCAAGGGTGGGAATGATTTCATCAAATATGCAGGATTTTATATACTTCAACATTTCTTCATCGTCCACACAAGACTTCACCGTTTCAAAACCTTTGAGCATAGCATAAGGAACCATGGCTGTGTGAGCTCCATTTAAAATCCTTACCTTTCTTGTTCGGTACTTCTCAAGATTGTCGGTAATAATCACATTAAGCCCGGCTATATCAAAAGGAATTTCATCGCCTATTGATTTTGGTCCTTCAATCACCCAAAGATGAAAATATTCACTGGTGTTTACCATATTGTCAACATATCCTAAATCAATGGTTTCACCTCTCGGGTAACCGGTAACAATTCGATCCACCAAAGTGTTGCAAAACACATTGTTATACTCCACCCAATTTTTAAAATCAACACCTAAGTCCCAATCATCTGCATACTTTAGAATGATAGCTTTGAGTTCTTGACCGTTCTTATCAATCAACTCACAAGGCAGAAATATAAACCCATCCAAACCGAGCTCAAAACGTTTATACAGCAATGCGGTAACTTTTGCGGGGAAAGACACAGGCGGGGTATCCGTGAGCCGGTCCTCTTTTCTGTAAGCAATTCCCGCCTCCGTTGTGTTGGACAATATAAAGCGCAACTCCGGATTCTCTGCAAGCTTTAAGTATTCATCATAGTTATTATATGGATTGATGCATCGTGAAATTACATCAATAATTTTGGTATCCATGCCTTCCGCCCCTCGAATAATATGGGTGTAAACACAGTCTTGTTCCGATAGTTTTTCACACATTCCGGTTTCAATGGGTTGCACAACAACAACACTTCCGTTAAAGTTACTTGTTTCATTGATATGTTGCAACATCCAATCGGCAAAACCTCTTAAGAAACCACCTTCTCCAAACTGAATCACTCTTTCAGGACGTAAAACTTTAATATGGTTCATCATCTAACACTCCTTTTTATTTCTTAACCTGTTTCAATCTTATCATACAATGCAACAATGTAAGGGTGGTCGGGGTTGTAGGTTGTCAGCATTTTTGGGTTTTTAGCCCTTCCGATTTCACGCACATTTTCTCCCTTGACATCCCTTGCCTTATCTCCTAAATCCTTGACGCATTCTTTTGCATAGGCTTGCAATTGTTGTACTATACCTGGGTTTTCATCAAATACATTCTTTGTTTCACCTATGTCATTTTCCAAGTCATATAGCTCATTAATCACATTTTCTCTTTTTCTAAAATGTAATTTCCACTTTCCCACTCTCACCGCTTCAAGGTTTTCACGAGAATAGTACAACATGGTTTGTCGCTTGTATTCTTTCTCTTGATCTTTAAGCAACAAGGGAGTCATATTCACACTGTCGACGATTCTGTCAGTTGGTAATTCACCTCCACAAATAGAAGCAAGAGTAGCAAGAAAATCTATATTTGAAGCGATATTGGAACACTTTCGCCCGCCTTTTATCTTTCCTTTCCAACTCATGATACAAGGAACACGCATTCCACCTTCATAGGTAAACCCTTTTCGTCCTCGCAAAGGTGCATTCGATGCTCCGTTATCACCCCTAGAGCCGTTATCCGATGTGAAAATCAAAAGTGTGTTTTCATATAGCCCTTGGTCTTTCAATTCTTGTATCATAGCCCCAAGTGCCCAATCCACAGCAGCAACACAAGCACCAAAATCACCGTTTTGAGATTCATCCACAAAACGTTGAGGTGCATATAAAGGAAGATGAACTTGTAAAGGTGCAAAGTACAAGAAAAATGGTTTATCATTGTTTTCCCTGATAAACATAGTAGCATGTTCTACGTACCGCTCGATCAAAGGTCCTTGATCCGGTTGTTCCTGGATCACTTTGTTATTGTATATAAGGGGCAAAGGTGGGTATCTTTTATCAAGTTCTTCTTGAATTCCATGTTTTCTACGCTGTCTGCCCATATCATTGCTATAAGGCAAACCGTAGTAGCGGTCAAATCCATGCTGCAACGGCAAAAATTCTTCTTGATCACCGCAATGCCATTTGCCAATGATCATGGAGGTATAACCTTCCTCTTTGAGCATTTGGGGAATTGTAAATTCCGACCGGTTTAAGCCTACCGCGTGCCCCGAGAACAAGACATGATCACCGTCAAAGCTTTCGAACCCGATTCTTTTAGGGTAACATCCGGTCATCAATGCTCCCCGGGAGGGAGAACAGACCGGAGATGCTGAATAAAAATCAGTAAACATCATCCCTTCTCTTGCCAAAAAATCAATATTGGGCGTTTTGTTTACACTTGAACCGTAACAGCCAAGATCCCCGTACCCTAAGTCATCACAATTGATTAAAATAATATTCGGTTTGTTTGACAAAGCAGCCACCATCCTTTGCTACTGTCTGTTTTTAGAACTAAATCCTTCGACCAACTATTATCATTATATAACATAATAAAATAGATTCTAGCCTTTTGTGATATAATACGCGTAAAAGAAAGCAAAACAACCAAAAGAATAAACATGAAAAAAGTGTGGTATGTATGAACGAAGAAATTATAAAAAGAATCTTGCAATTCAGAGATGATCGAAATTGGCGCCAATTCCATAATCCCAAGGATTTGGCCATATCCATAAGTTTAGAGGCTGCAGAATTGCTTGAAACATTCCAATGGTCCGGAGCAGATACTCAAGTTGAAGAAAAACGACAAGATCAAAAAGAAGAGCTGGCGGATATTCTCATGTATTGTGTTCTAATGGCTGATACTCTTTCTTTGGATATCAATGAGATCATTTCAGAAAAACTGAAGAAAAATGAAAACAAGTACAAGATCAGCCAAGCATACGGCAACAGCAAAAAATATACCGAACTTTGATGGGGACGGTTCCATTAGAAACATTGTTTAATGAGAAATTATGATGCAAATATCAAAATCAATTTCCATAATACTCTTTATATTTTCCTCTTGCATTTTAGAATCAACAGCATTTGTCGGTTCATCTAATATACTCACTTCCCCACAAAAACATGAGTACATTTTTTTGCAGTAATATTTGTACCCGGTTCTCCACAGAAAAACGAGTACTTTTTTCTACGGTAATCTTATATAGTAATATTCTAGGTTTACGGAGTATCACTCTTGCTAAAGATGATATATGAGCTACAACTTCTAACTTCTTGGGAACCTAATGATAGAACATACAAGAAAAAATATTAAATACAACACTTTTCGTCCTTGTTCTTCATTTTTGATATTATCGATTGTCTGTTTTTAGGATTTATGTTACAATAATAGCAGGAAGTGATTAAATGAAGAGACTGAAAGTAAAAAATGACTTTATATTTCGCAAGCTGTTTGGAGATGAGAAAAACAAAGATATATTAATCAGCTTTTTGAATGCTGTAATGGAATTGGATGACTCTAGGAAGCTGGAAGATATAGAACTTGTTGATGGCACAGAATTGTATAAAGAAAGTATTGATGACAAACTGGGGATTTTGGATATTCGTGCCAAGACAGTTCACGGAGAACAAATCAATATCGAAGTGCAATTGGTCAACCAACACAACATGGATAAAAGGACATTGTTTTACTGGTCAAAAATATTTACTGAGCAATTAAAAGCAGGACAACCATATAACGAGTTAAGAAAAACAATAACAATAAACATTCTAGATTTTAATTATATAGAAACTGAAAAATACAATACAGTCTTTCATTTATGGGAGGATTCAAATAAAGACTGCAAACTAACAGACGTGCTTGAAATTCGTTTTCTTGAATTACCAAAATTCAGGAAAAAAGAACCGGATTTCAGTAAGCCTGTGGATCGATGGATGGTATTTATAGAAGACTCGCCCGAGGAGGTGTTGAATATGGTGAAAAGAGAAGAACCGGCTATAGCAAAAGCGGAAGAAATTTTGAAACAATTGGGGAGTTACGATGAGATAAAAAGATATTATGAAGCAAGGGAAAAAGCCATTCATGATGAGGCATCTAGAATTACAGAATCAAGAGCCGAAGGTCTGGCAGAAGGTTTGGCAGAAGGTTTGTCCAAAGGAGAGTTGAAAAAGTCCATAGAAATAGCTAAAAACTTATTGGATGTTTTCGATGACCGGACCATATCAGAGAAAACCGGAGTACCTTTGGAGGATGTCAGCAAGCTACGGCTACAATAACAAACGACAATTAAAAATCAATGGCAAAAAAGCGCTAGATTATCTTGCGCTTTCTATATTGTGCGCCACGCATGGTGCGTAACTTAAGCCGTGAAAGTCCGGTATAGAGGCTAGTAGTTGCCAATCGTTAGCAAAGGATAAAAGTGTCCTTTACGAGGATGAATCTAAAGGCAGTTAGAGGCAAATGTAAGCATTATACGGGATACATATCTTTTGCTTGTAACCTATGTTAAAAGATCCGCTTTTTAGATAAACTTATTTATCTTTTTTACAGTGTTCTGCACTGTATTGCTTATATCCCCCAGACAAGTTGAATACCTTTTCAAATCCTTTTTGGAACAGTATGTTTTGTACTGCATTTCCCGTGGTGCCTTTGTTACAATAGGTTACCACAACATCATTCTTATCAAGTTTTTCAGTGGCCTCCCGTATCTTCTCATGGGGTATATTTTCAGCTTCTTCAACATGACCTTTTTCATATTGTTCAGAAACCCTGGTATCAATCACTGTATGTTTTTGACCGGAGTGGGTCAATTGATCCAATTCCTTTGCCGTGATCACCGGTCTTCCCTTGGAAATGACATTATCCAATATCATACCGGTGTACATCACCGGGTCTTTAGCGGTCGAGTAAGGCGGAGAATAAGCCAAGTCCAAGTGAAACAAATCTTCTACATTCGCCTTGTAGGTAATAGCCGTGACAAACACATCAATTCTTTTGTCCACACCGGAAGGTCCTACGATTTGAACACCAAAAAGTCGGCCTGTCTTTTTGTCTGCGACACCTTTTATGATCATTTCCCCACCGCCCATATACTCCGGCTTATCATGCTTGATGTTGTGGATAACTGCTATGTCATATCCTAGAGCTTTTGCTTCCCTTTCAGACAACCCGGTTTGTGCAACAGTCAAATCAAATACCCTGACAATACCGGTTCCTAGTATTCCTCTAAATTCAAGGGAGCCTCCTGTGATACAATCTCCGGCAATTCTCCCTGTTTTATTAGCTGTTGAGCCTAACGGTCTGTAAACCGGCATTTGGGTTACCAAATGCATTTGTTCAATACAATCTCCACATGCATATATGTCCTTTATATTTGTTTCCATCCTGCTGTTTACTTGAATGGCGCCGGATGCCCCCAACTCCACACCGGCGGATTTGGCAAGCTCGGTGTTTGGTGTAACACCAACAGCTAACAAAACCATGTCAGCCGGCACCTTCTCCCCTTTAGACAATAAAACATATTCATCTTCAATCATTTCAACGCTTTGACCGGTGAGTACCTTCACATTCTTTTCTTCTAAGTGTTTTTGCACATGAACAGCCATGTCATCATCTAGCCCGGAGGTGACTTGAGGTAATCTTTCAACCAATGTTACATTCAGCCCGATCTTTACAAAGTTCTCACAGGCTTCAAGTCCAACATAGCCCGACCCTACAACAACGACATTTTTCGGTTTCTTTTCATGGATGTGAGTAATGATTTTATTCATGTCCTGTATGGTGCGGAAAGTGAAAACATGATCTTTGTCCACTCCTTTTATGGGTGGAATCACCGCTCTTGCACCGGTGGAGATCACCAACTTGTCATACCTATCAAGAAAAAGCTCATTGGTCTCAAGATTTTTAACATGCAAAACATTTTTGACAGGATCAATCGAAAGAACCTCATGCCTGATCAATACATCAACATTGTACCTATCTTTAAAATACTTCGGATCACGAGGTGTTAATGTTTTACGGTCTTGGATATCACCTCCGATATAATAAGGCATACCGCATCCCGAGTAAGATATATCATAATCCTTTTCATAGACGATAATATCGGCTTCCTCATTGTTTCTTCTTGCTTTTGCCGCGGCAGAAGTTCCTGCTGCGACAGCACCGATGATCAATATTCTCATGTTAAACTCCCTTCAAAAGTGGAATCAAAAGAATTACTGAGGGGTATCGAAAATGCCGCACCCTCATTGAAACGATAAATAAAACCATCTTTTCGATTGATTCCGTTTTTGTATCCTCTTATAGGCGTCTCATCAATCATGATTCTGAAACTACCGTTTGCTACCGGCTTAATGTCACGTATCTCAAAACAAGCATTGCCGGGTTGATCCCCGTCTATATAAATATACTTACCTTTGAGAGACTCCACAGATTTCTGCATATTGTCCTCATTTAGTTGCAGTTCAATAAAATTCATTGGATCAGATAATCTCTGAAGATCTGTTACTTGCCCTTTGATACAAGGTGTTTTAGAATTCAAGATCACATGCTGATTCACCTTAATATGCACTGCATTGGACATGAATGCGTGAAGCACCTTGTCTCCTTTAAAACGTACAAATCCTAATCTTCCTTTGAATGCCAATCCGTTGCTTGTTCTTAACTCCATGTTATCATCCGTTGAATGGAAGAGATAATCCGTTGTCCCATCTGTTAATAAAACCTTGACACAAACAGCAACAAACTCGTCTTCCATCCCCAAAAAAGGAACCTTTTCCACAGATTGAATATCACTTTGATCTATATATGGTTCATAAACAGAAACGAAGTTACTTTTCAGATTGCTCCCCTTTCTTTTTCCCAAGTAATAATACAAGTAGGGAGGATTTCCGATCTTATTCACCGGGGGTTCCCCTTTAGCAATAACCGTTCTGTGTGTTTCAGTTAAAAAGATCGCTTTAAGATAGGGTTGCCCTTTCAAACCTACTCTTTGAGACCATGTATCTGTTAACCGATAAGTCAACTCGGTGTGGTCAACGGTGTTTTCAGACTTTTGAACATCATACAGATAATGATATCCGTTTCCTCTGCCTAATGCATAGTCAAACATCACCGACTTTCGTTCCTTACGTTCACCGAATGCAACATCTTCTCCTTGTAATGTTCCCTTGCTCTGTGATACTAAGTCCACCCCATTAATATCTACTGTTCCTTCCCCACCATGAAAAGATATCTCATGTGTATCTCCTCCCGAAACCCTGAACAAATCGACAAAATAGGCTTTGCCGGAGGAAGTTTCGATCATACAAACAGCACGATGATATACATCGGTTTGATCATAAACAGACGGGTCATCCACCTCGATGTATTTCACAATTTCGTCATCCTCAAACCCTAACGGGTTTCCTGCACATTCCGTTTGATTCTGAGCCGATTCATTCACCGTGACTGTATTATGGCTGATGGTATGAGAGGTCCATTCATACCGTTTCGGAAATTGTTCGGCATGCTCCGGATATCCTAGATCCGGTGTGCAGTTGAGCTTGTTTGCAATAATCTCAAAATTCATTTTATCCATATGCCCATGGCCTTTTGTCCTTCCATAATACATATGAATATTACACCCGGCAGGAACACTTTGTCTTAGGAATGCATCTCCGTAATCAGTCTGGTTATGAGATTTATCATTTAAAAGTTCTTCATAATATACTCTCTGTAAAAGGTCAGCCGTCCCTTGAGGATCCTCCAATTCCAAAAATCCAAATTGCCCTGATTTTGATTCAGGATAACAAATGTTGTAGTATTTCAGGATGCTTTTATCTCCCGTGGCTTTATATCCATTTAGCAATATCTTTTGTGCAAAGCCTTCTGTGAATACTTTCATGGGGTTACCGGTCTTTCCGGTGTCTCCATTTTTGGGTATATAGTCTTGATCCATGATAATGGCGGGATAGCTCCGATACATTTTCTTCATTTTAGGATGTTCATTCAGATCATATTCCGACCCTTCCATACCGGGATATTTCGATAGAATATCAGCGATTCTAGAAAGCTCCACCAACCAAATCCGGTTGTAGGTCGGAGAGCATTCATTACCAAAGCCATCTCCATTAACTTTATTATGCAAAATACTAAACAGATTTCCACCGGTTTTATGCTCAATCCGTACTCGAACCGGATCCCGGGTTACAACCAATTCTCCGTCGGCAAACAACCAATCCAGCCACTTTTTTGACTCTTCACATTCACCCATACAGACAGCGGCAATAGCCAGTGCGCTTTGATACATACCTTCATTTCCACCGATACTACCATTTTGAACACCGATGAATACTTGCCTTAAAAATCCATCCACAATGGTTTCTTCAATTTCCTGTGTGCTTACCAGGGCAAATTCTTTAAAGAAGCTTTCAACCGCTTCCTTATGGGTTCTCAAGACAGGCATCACTGCATCGGCTGCCATACATAGATTTCTGGCTAGAATGGATTCGCATATTCTTCCCGTGGCCTTCCCTTGGAGTGAAAATCCGTCTGTGTTTCGATAAGGTCTTCCGGGCAAGCGCATGTATACATTCAAGTCCATTTCCGGATAGATCAAAGCTACTTTGTAAAGCAGCAACAAACAATATTGGGCATAGATGATATCACCGGCATACACATAAGCTTCGGACAATTTTTTCGCTCCGCTTAAGATCAGGCCTCCGTCAATTCCGTCATCATCCCAGTTCGCCCACAATCCGTAATGGTTATAGTAGGCAATGAAGGACCAGCGATTGCCGGTTTCGTCCACATAACCATATCCGTCATCCACAAAATAGTTCGGATCCTTATCCGGATACATGGTATTGACCAAGTAAGCCGGATCAGCTAAATTCCTTTGAAAAATTCCCCTTTGATCCAAACCGCTCTGATAATAGCTTTTGAAGTCATTCGAAGGAAATATGTTATTACAATTTTTACATTGTACTTTCCATTGGTTTCCGACAATATGATTGATCCAGCCCCTATTGCTGTGTTTTAAAAAGTTTTCATCTCCACAAACCGGGCATCCGCTGTTGATATGTCCCGGTGTGGCAGATCTTGCCAAATCATTCGGTGTCGGCAATGTCCACCAATAAGACTTTCCGTAGCCAACAAGAATATTAGCCTTGTCAATCGCTTCCTTTGCAATGGCTTTGCCCCAATCATATCTTTCGATATTGTTTCTGATGCATCCCACTGTCTTCGGGTTAAAATAGTTGCCCCTTACCATAAAAAACACCTCACTTCCAGTGTGTGAACCATACATGGCCATAAATTTATTATACATGGAACAATTATGTTTGTCATT
Organism: uncultured Clostridia bacterium; assembly: GCA_937894465.1. Classification (GTDB taxonomy): domain Bacteria; phylum Bacillota; class Clostridia; order JAAYHZ01; family JAAYHZ01; genus JAAYHZ01. The sequence continues at coordinate 2,248 of CALCRE010000023.1, read as the reverse complement.
GATTAGCTATGTTTTGGAGAATAGACAATCTGTCAAGTACACCCTTGCCAAAAAGTATCTTTTCGTTGGCACTATATACCAAATAGGTTATACTAATCATTAAGAGGAGTTGATTTAAATGGCACAAATCACGTTTAATGTTCAGATAGATGAAAATCTTAAAAGACAGTTCGAAGCTGTTTGCGCTAACATCGGAATAAATCCTTCAGATGTAATCAATGCTTTTGCAAGAGCAGTTGTTCGTGAGGGAAAAATCCCATTTGAAATCGCAGCTTTGGAGAAGGAGTTATCAAGAGAAGCCGACGAGAGCTTGTAGAAAGAAATCAAGATAACTACTTCTGCATTGCTATGATATTGCTGTTTCGGACAGTTGGTACTTTTCTGCTTGTGCTAGATACATTGCTGCATACTTGCCGTCTAAGTCCATCAATTCTTCATGGGAACCTTCTTCTATGACAATTCCGGAGTCGAACATATAGATTTTATCGACAAACCGTGTCGTGGATAATCTGTGGGAAATAAATATGACCGTTTTATCTACAGCATGCTCAAAGATATTTTTATTCACTTCATATTCTGCAATGGGGTCTAGAGCGCTCGAAGGCTCATCCATAATAATCAAAGGAGCCTTGGAATAAAATATTCTTGCCATAGCAAGCTTTTGTGATTCTCCTCCGGATAACACCGTACCTTCAACATCAAACTCCTTGTAAATCTGATTTTCAATACGATTGGGCAAATGCTCAATCCTTTTTCTTAATCCGCTGTTTTGGAGGCTTTCATATACCGCTTCATCCTTCGCATCCACATAGCCCATCACCACGTTTTCTTTCACCGTGGCCGCAAACATCTGATAATCTTGGAATATGACGGCAAACTGTTGCCTGTAGTTTTCAGTGTTGTATTCCGCTATATCGATTCCGTTATACAAAATGCTTCCGGAATCCGGTCTATACAGGTTCAGAATCAACTTGATCAATGTGGATTTCCCCGCTCCGTTATACCCTACAATGGCAATCTTCTCACCTGCTTCTATTTCGATATTGATATCATGGAGAACAAATTCACTCTCCGGGGCATATCGAAAGCACAAATGTTTAATATTCAACTTTCCGGGTTTGTCAGGCAAAGCAAAACTACTGTTTCGGTTCTCAATTTCACTTTCATTCTCGATAAACGCTTTAAAGTTTTGACTGTATAGACCCATGGTATGTATTTTTGCAAAAGTCTGGTTCAAGGTCAGCAAGTTTCTTCTTACACTGTTGGATGCATTGGTCATGGATGCCATATCACCGATGGAGATGGTCTTGGCTACCAACACTCCCCATGCCAAATAAATCGGTGTACAAAAGAACGAGAAGAATGTATAAGAGAAGATCCAGTAAAGCAGGTATAAAGATGCCAGCTTAAATCCATATTGATCCGCCAAATCCCGAAGCTCTTTTATGGTGCTTTCGAATTGTGACTTAAGGGGTGCGGACACATTGGTCATTTTCAGCTCTTTGGCATACTCGGCCTGATAAAACACTCTTTTCGAGTACATGCCTTTTCTGTTGACAACGGATTTTTCCATATCATATTTGTACAGTATTTTATTAATAACCACTTGAATAACAATGGATATGATAAAAGACAAAAGAGGAAACAGTGCAATGACAGGGTCAACGGAAATAATGATTCCACCTATTAACAACATACTGATTATATTGGATAACGCCGTTGCAGTGGTTTCCATACATTGCATAACATTCGTATCAGCCTGCTCACCGGCTTTCACATATTCGTTATAAAATTCGGGATTGTCATAGTAGATCAAATCGGTCTCTAGTGCCTTACCAAACAAAACCCTTTGTAATTTCCCTCTTACTTCATTGGATTTCACGGTATTATACATATAATGCCCATTGTTCAACAACATAAGTACAATATAGACAATTGCTTGGATGATGAAAAAGGTAAGAATTTGCCTGAACTCTTTCTTTGCAGAAACCATATCAATAATGATCTTCACAAAATAGACATTGATCACCGAATATGCACAGGAGAAGAATATCTTACTGATCATGGTAACCGTCAAATAGGATGGCGATAGGCGGTACATGAATTTTAATATATATATATTATTTTTTATAGCAGTCCCGATGGACAGCTTCTTCTTATTCTTTTCTTTATCAGTCACAACATCTTCCCCCTTAGTCATCTATAATTCTCTGCTTGTTTTAAGTACATTTCACAATATTTTCCACCC
>CALCRE010000022.1 GCA_937894465.1 uncultured Clostridia bacterium | reverse complement strand
TGATTCTCATACCCATTTGATAGAAGAAGGTGGATGTCACGGTACCGGAAGACCCATGTTGAAATCTGATATTGACAATATGGTAAAAGCGTATGAGTTTCTTGGGATTGATAAAATGACTATCACAGCATGGCTGACTATCTTTGCAGATTATGAAGGTGGGAATCAAATTACTTTAGATGCAGTGAAAAAATACCCCGACAAGGTGATCGGATATGCCGGTATTGATCCGAATTACTCAGAAGATGTTGCCGCAGACGCCTATAAATGGCATGTCCAATGCGGATTAAAAGGATTAAAGCCTTTTTATAACCTATCATACATACGATATACAGACAAAAGATATGAAAAATGGTGGGAGCTGGCTAATGAAAAACATCTGTTTTCTTTGGCGGATCCGGGGGGGTACAACCATGACCAATATATGCAGGACATTGATGAGTTGGCAAAAAGATATCCGAACGTCTCCTTTTTTATGGATCATGCCGGACGATCATTTGAAGTGGCAGAAGATTATGCACAAATTGCTTTGGCAAATAAAAATGTCTATTTACAATTGACTTATACGACAATCCCATGGGGCATGGTAGAATATTTATCTGAAAGGGTTGGTCCGAAAAAATTTATGTTTGGTACGGATGCTCCTATGCGTGATCCTAGACAACAATTAGGTTGGGTTGTTTATGCAGATATACCTTTAGAAGAAAAGAAGATAATTCTAGCGCGGAATATGCAACAAGTACTGGATAAATGCATTTAGATGGAGGGGACGCATCTCAACTTAATTCATTGATAAAGGTGATATGCGTCCCTCTTTATTTCTTCTCTCTTTATTTATGTGATTTCGAAATTATTCGACAAAATAAATCCGATTTTGGTTAAAACGGATCTGTACCATGCGATTACGATATAATTGATGTTGATCTAATTCAAGGAGGTTGAAATTATGGCACGATCAGCACGAAAGACAAACCCTGAAGCCACCCATCATATTATGTGCAGGAGTATCAGCGAAATTAAATTGTTCAAAGATGATGAAGATAAACGAGAATATCTCAAACGCATGGCAAAATATAAAAGAAAATATCAATGCGGCATTTTAGCATATTGTCTTATGGATACTCATGTACACATTCATTTCGATCCTAGGGGTTGTGATATGTCCAAATTCATGCAAAGCCTGAACTTAAGCTATGTACTGTATTACAACCGAAAATATAGTCGTCACGGTCATTTATATCAAGACAGGTATAAAAGTGTTGTAATTGAGGACGACCGATATAATTTAGCGGTGTCTGCATACATACACAATAATCCGAAGGATGTGGCAGAATACCGTGATAATGTTCAGGACTATCCCTACTCATCCTATGGCATCTATACCGGTCAAGCAAAGGATGAATATTATTTAATTGAACCTCAGTTCATTCTCTCTAAGTTTCATCAAATACCGGAATCAGCAAGACAATTATATGTCGAATTTGTATCTAATCTTGGTCATACGGAAATCAACATAAATTTACTTAAAAAAGTCGGGTCTTTTATTCATGAAGAGCATTATGAATATCGTAGTGAACGGTTTGTATATAAAAGAGACATTGAACCGGAATCAATCTTACAGGCTGTTGCAGAAAAATTTGAAATTCCGGAACAGGATTTGATCAAAGTCAAGTATAATAGAAGCTTATCTCCGGCGAAAGCGATCACAGTATTTTTAATACGTTGTTTATGCAATCTCCGATACAAAGACATCGGTAAAATCATCGGCAATCATACATTATCACAAATGGCAAAGCTGAATAATAAAGGTTTTCAATTGATGAATCATCCGAAATGTAAAGAAATACTTGCTTATTTCCTACGAGAAAGCAAGCAAGTATTGTGTAACTTGCAATGATAAAGTTTTAATTTTTATTTCACAGTTCCATAAGTCCAATCAAGGATGCCTCCAAAGTCTATTGCATTGGTATAGCCTAATTTTATCAAATTTAGGGTTGCTGTAGCACTCCGGTTACCCGATCGACAATATATAAGAATCAATTGATTCTTATCCGGTAATAGTTCTTCCGCCTTGGTGAGTATTTCATTGCTAGGTAGAAGGATGGCTCCTTCAATATGTCCGTCTTTAAATTCCTGCTCTGTGCGAACGTCCAAAATAATGTAGTTCTCTGATTCATCCATCAATTTTTTTGCTTCTTCTGCTGAAATTCGGATGTAGTCGATTGTTGTCTCATTCTTTTTCGATTCCGATACCATAGCTGAAGTTCCGCTCTTATGATCCGAAACTACACCGGAACATCCAACAAATAATAATAGATAAACCAAAAGTATGAATATTATGATCATATTTAATTTTTTCATGCTTAACCTTCTTTTCAGTATTGAATCAACCCAACATTTACATTGTATCAAATTATGTCAAGTATTGAGAACCGTCCCCTTTAATGATATGATAGTATGTAAATATTTTTATAGGAGGGCAAAAAGTAAAGATGAACTTTTCAGATATGTTTGGATCGTCAGGTCAATCCGGTTCTTCCATTAAACCACCGGATATGAAAAAAGTAAAGAGATATGTCATCATAGCTGTAATAGTCGTTTTAGCCTTGATGATTGGAACGACCAGTTGGTATACAGTAAATGACAAAGAGCAAGCTGTGATCACTACATTCGGTAAGGTCACGGATGTAAATGATGCAGGAGTACATTTTAAAATACCCTTTGGTATACAAAAGGTTCGTAAGGTGGACGTAAATGTTTATCATCGCATGGAATTAGGGTACCGCACGGATGGATCCGACCAGTTAGGTTACTCCGTAGTGGCGAATGAAAGTAAAATGATCACAGGTGACTATAATATTGTGAATGTCGACTTTTTTATTGAATACAAGATTTCGGATCCTGTAAAGTATTTATTTTCTTCATATGATCCGGAAGAAGTTTTGCGTAATCTTGTACAAAGTCAAATTCGTAATGTGGTAGGTTCCACCAGTGTAGATGCCGTATTGACTGATGGAAAAGAAGCGATCCAGATGAAAGTACGGGAGCTGGTAACACAGACATTGGAAATATATGATGTAGGTATTATGTTAACTGATGTGAAAATACAAGATAGTGAACCGCCTACCGAAGAAGTAATTTCGGCTTTTAAATCTGTAGAAACGGCAAAACAAAACGCAGATACCCTTATCAATCAAGCGAGAGCCTATGCAAACTCCAAACTTCCGGCTGCTAATGCAAAAGCAGACAGTTTGACTCAAAATGCCGAATACTTAAAACAAAAACGTATAAATGAAGCCATTGAGAAAGTGGCAATGTTTGAAGCGATGTACTCGGAATACAAGTTGAATCCGGACATTACCCGTTCACGTATGTATTACGAGATGATTACCGGAACCCTACCGGGTGTAAAATTATATATTGATATGTCCGAGGGTGGAGTACAAAAATTATTACCATTAGAGAATTTTACCGGTAATGACCTTATAAATAATACCACCGGTAACAACACATCGGGAGCACCAACTGAAGGGAGTGGAGAATAATGAAAAAAAGAAATCTAGTTTTAATGGCAGTCATCACATTTTTAGTCGTGATATTATTATCATCTTCTATATATGTTGTAGCTGAAAATGAGTATGCCAGTACAGTACGCTTTACTAAAATAATGAGCACTACTGACAAAGCAGGGATCCACTTCAAAGTTCCTTTTCTTGACTCTGTTAAGGTGTTTCCAAAGGCAATCATGTTGTATGACATAAAGCCTTCAGAAGTGTTAACATCCGATAAACAAAATATGACAGTAGACAGCTACATATTATGGCGGGTCACTGATCCTAAGTTGTATTTCCAAACACTAGGAAGTCTGCCGATTGCAGAACAAAGATTGGATGCTCTGACGTACAATGCTTTGAAAAACGTTATGGGTACTGTTAATCTGCTTGAAATCATTAATGAAGAACAAGGAAGCGGCAGAGAAAAGATTTATGATGACATAACGACAAATATAAGAAACCTTGCAGTAAATTATGGCATAGAAGTCGTTGATGTGAAAATTAAACGATTCGATTTACCGGAAGCTAACGAGCAAGCAGTATATGGACGTATGATTTCAGAAAGACATCAAATCGCTGAAAAATACTTGGCAGATGGAGAATACGAGTCATCCATCATTCGTAATGATGTGGATAAGCAAGTTAATATTATCGTATCCAATGCCGAAGCTAACGCAGCGGTTCTTGTTGCCGAAGGTGAGCAAGAATACATGAAGAGATTGGCGCAAGCATATAACACAATGGACAAACAAGAATTTTACGAATTTGTTCTTGCGCTTGATGCCCTGAAAGCATCATTAGAAGGATCGAATAAAACAGTCATATTAGGAAAGGATTCTCCAATAGCCAGAGCATTGATGAATGAATAAACCATTTTAAACAATAAACTATTGAAAGAAAAATATGATAGTCATGGAGGTTGTGATCAATGAAGAAGCAATGGTGGCAAAACGGTGTCATAATGGTGTCGGAAGGATTTATTTCCATGTGGAAACTCTATTCAGTAAAAAAAGAAGAGATTCCGGCACTTGTAGACAAATACAGTAGAACCGGTGCGAACACGGTTCACTTTGGTGCTATGGAGGTTGGAACCGGTTGTGGAACTGATTATACCAAGCCGATCTTCAAGATGACCGGCAGGGAGGGCATGGATCCGGACTTGTTGGGTATTTTTATAGATGAATTCCACAAGCATGACATTCGGGTGATAATCTACTTTAACGGACATTCTATTATACCGCAATTTTATCAAGATCATCCGGATTGGGTACAAGTATATGAGGACGGAACCCCTGCTTTGGACATATATGGAACAGGTTCATCGGCTTGCCCGAGCAATCCCCAATTTAAAAAGTGGCAAGCCGATATCATAAGGGATTTTTGTAATTACGATATTGACGGTGTCTTTCTAGATGGAGACATCTTCTTTCAAAGGACGTGTTTTTGCCATGCATGTAAAGAAAAATTCAAAGCAAAGTATGGATTTGAATTGCCATCCAAACAAGATCGTTTACATCCCAATTGGAGATACTTAAGAGAGTTTCAAATTGACTCTTTAACTGAATATGTCGGATATCTAAATGACGCCTTAAAAGAAAAGCGACCTCAGTCATTGCTTTATTGTAATGCCGGTCTTCGAACGGCGAACTGGGCAACGGGAAGGCAAAACAGGCGTCTAATGGAAGCACAGGACATGTTACTGGCTGAAGGGGGATTCTTATACAACAACATTAATCTGACACCAATTTGGAGAACCGAGTGTGAAGACAAGTTATGTATGACTCAAAGCGGTGGAAAACCGGTGATCAGTGGAATGGCGGTGGATCACAAGAGTTGGAACTGGTATCAACTACCTCCTGCAGAATACAAGTTAATGATGTTTGCAGCAATTGTATCCGGTGCTCACATTTATGCCGGAATGTCCTCTCCACAGAATAACATTGAGGGATTGATAGAAAATCTTCATAGCGTTTATCAGTTCATACGTCAGAATGAAAAAACACTATATCCCACAACTTCATTGGCCAAAACCGCTGTGGTTTGGTCTAATGTCAATGCTGATTATTATAAAGGGGGGAGCATCAAAAAAACTGATTTCACTCAGGAAGCTTCCTTTACCAATATCGGAGACTTACACAAAGAATTTGAAGGGTTTTATGAGACGTGTTTCCGAAACCACATACCGACTGATGTTATAGATGAAATTTCTCTTACCGATGGAACGTTAGACAAGTATGAAGTTATCATACTCCCGAACATCGCTTGTA
>CALCRE010000021.1 GCA_937894465.1 uncultured Clostridia bacterium | reverse complement strand
GAGTTGAAGACCAAAGTTGCACAGAACGTAAAAGACGTGTTAAACGGGGGCAAACCTGCATACCCGGTCAACAAGTTGTAAAAATATATAACACCGGAGGGATATCATGAACGAAATATTAAAGAAAATTGAGGAAATCGGAATAGTACCGGTTATAGCTTTAGAGAATGCCGATCATGCTGTGCCGTTATGCAAAGCATTACAAGAAGGTGGACTGCCTATTGCTGAAATTACATTCAGAACCAAAGCTGCAAAGGAATCCATTGCCAGAGTGGCAAAGGAATTGCCGGATGTGTTGGTGGGCGCAGGAACCGTTTTGTCGGTGGATCAAGTAAAGCAAGCGGTGGAAGCCGGAGCAAAGTTTATTGTAGCCCCGGGATTCAACAAGGAAGTGGTTCAATATTGCGTGGATAACAGTATTCCTATAACACCCGGTTGTTCCACACCATCTGATTTGGAGATGGCGGTTTCAATGGGTTTGGAAGCAGTTAAATTCTTCCCGGCGGAAGCATCAGGCGGAATGAAAATGCTTAAAGCCATGAGCGCTCCATACAAAATGTTGTCCTTTATTCCTACCGGCGGAATCAGTGCTGACAATTTAAATGAATATTTGGCGTTTGATAAAGTGTTAGCATGCGGCGGAACATGGATGGTTAAGAGTGACCTGATCAATGCCGGTGATTTCGACGGAATCAAAAAGCTGACTAAAGAAGCAGTGGATACCATGTTGGGATTTGAATTGGCACATGTGGGTATCAATGCAGAAAATGCAGAGGAATCTTTGGCAATTACAAAGCGTTATGCCGAAGTATTCAATATGCCTGTTAAAGAAGGAAACAGCTCTAACTTTGCAGGAACAGGTATCGAAGTGAACAAGGCTCCCGGATTAGGAAAGCATGGACATTTGGCAATCAGGACAAACAGTCTTTCAAGAGCCATTGCATACTTTAACCGTACCGGAATTGAAATTGACATGAACACTGCAAAATTCAAAGGGGACAAGATGATCGCCGTTTATTTGAAGGAAGAAATCGGTGGATTCGCTGTTCACTTGTTACAAAAATAAATAGGATTTAAAAATATAGTTTAAACAAGGAGGATTACAATGGGTAAAAAATTTGTTACATTCGGTGAAATCATGTTACGGCTGAAATCACCTGGATTCGAGCGTTTTTTCCAATCACCCGTCCTTGAAGCCACTTTTGGCGGCGGGGAAGCAAACGTAGCCGTTTCATTGGCAAATTACGGACAGGATGTAGCATTTGTTACAGTACTGCCGAAGAACGATATAGCTGAAGCTTGTATCAAAGATTTGAGATATTTCGGAGTGGACACAACGAAGATTGTCAGAGGCGACGGTAGAATGGGAATTTACTACTTGGAAAGCGGCGCGAATCAACGTGCTTCGAAAGTTGTTTATGACCGTGCTTACTCCGCCATTGCTTTGGCCAAACCGGGCGACATTGATTGGAAAAAAGTTTTTGACGGTGCATCTTGGTTCCATATTACCGGGATCACACCTGCAATCAGCCAATCGGCAACGGATTTGTCCCTTGAAGCTGTTAAAGCTGCAAAGGAATTGGGCTTGACGGTATCCTGTGACTTTAACTTCAGAAAGAATTTGTGGAAGTTCGGTAAGAAAGCAACGGAAGTGATGCCGGAATTGGTTAAGTATGTTGATGTAGCGATTGCTAATGAAGAGGATTGTCAGAAATCTTTGGGTATTTCCATTGATACAGACGTAGAGAGCGGTGAATTGGATACATCTAAGTATGAAGAATTGTCCAACAAGGTTCTGGCACAATATCCTAACATCAAGTTGATCGGTATCACATTAAGGGAAAGCAAAAGCGCTGATCATAACGGATGGTCTGCTTGCTTGAATGACAGAAACAACTTTTACTTGAGCAAAAAATATGAAATCACCGATATCGTTGACCGTGTCGGCGGAGGGGATTCATTCTCCGGTGGACTAATCTACGGATTGAACAATTTTGACAACCATAAGGACGCATTGGAATTCGCCGTAGCAGCCAGCTGCTTGAAGCATTCTATTAACGGTGACCCCAACAGAGTAACAGTAGACGAAGTTACAAAGTTGATGGGTGGAGATGCTTCCGGTAGGGTACAAAGATAAGAGATTTTGTTTATAAGTCAAAAGGAAGGATTTTTATCCTTCCTTTTGTGTATAAAGAAAAAATGAAAGAGGATCGAATGAACAAAAAGGAAAACTTTACACTGTTAGTAACAGAGCAGAATAATCCCGATACAGTGAACATTGATACCTGTTCTACTTTGGAATTGGTTAGAATGATTAACAATGAAGATAAAAAAGTATCATTGGCCATAGAGAAGGTTTTGAGCAAAATTGCTCCGGCTATAGACAAAGCAACTGAAAGACTCTCTAAAGGGGGGCGAATGTTGTACTTTGGCGCCGGCACAAGTGGCCGTCTAGGTGTTATTGATGCAAGTGAATGTCCTCCCACTTACGGTACTTCGCCTGAAATGGTGCAAGGAATCATCGCCGGAGGAAATGGTGCCATATTCAATGCCGCTGAAGGTGATGAAGACAATGAGCAAGGTGGTGCAGGTGCGGTAAAAGCTTTGCAAGTCACGGATCAGGATGTGGTGGTGGGTATTGCGGCCAGCGGAAGAACCCCTTATGTTTTAGGCGCGTTAAAAGCCGGAAATGATGCAGGAGCTTTGACTGTGGGTATATGCAACAATCCGGATGTTCCCATGATGAAGATTGCTCAAATCACGATTGCACCGGTTACCGGCCCTGAAGCCATCCAAGGTTCCACTCGTATGAAAGCAGGTTCTGCACAAAAAATGGTATTGAATATGTTGTCCACAGGGGTGATGGTGAAGCTGGGAAAGGTGTACCGTAATTTGATGGTGGATGTGGTCCCAAATAATGAGAAACTGGTGGATCGTGCAAAGAGAATCGTGATGTCAGCCACCGATTGTGATGAAGAAACCGCTTCTTTGCAGCTGACCCAGTGTGATTACAACGTTAAGCTTACTATTGTGACCATTCTTACCGGTAATGACATTCAAAAAGCTAAAAGGCTCTTGGAGGAAAACAACGGATTTGTGTCCAAGGCCATTGAAAATGAAACGAGGTGACATTTGTTGAAGTGTGTCATGGGAATTGACGGAGGAGGTACCAAAACCCTTCTTCGATTGACGGACTTAAATGGCAATGTTCTAGTTGAGCAAACCGGAGGACTGTCCAATATATGCGCATCCACACGTGAAGTTGTGGGGAATAATTTGAATGAGTTGTTCCGTGCATCCAAGGAAAAAGCTCCTAAGGATATGGAGGTCGTTGCTGTAGCCATCGGATCAGCCGGGGTGGTGGACCGGGATAATGTTTTGTTCTTTAAAGAGTTTTTGAGGAAAGTAACCGGATGTAACAATGTCATTGTGCAAAATGATGCTGTGATCGCGTTGTATGCTAATCTTGAAAACAAGCCCGGTGTGTCTATAACTGCCGGAACCGGATCCATTTGTTGTGGTAAAAACCGTGCAGGGGATTTTCATCGTGTAGGAGGATGGGGACACTTGTTTTCCGATGAAGGAAGCGCTTACGCAATCGCCATATCCGTATTAAGTGAAATATTAAAAAGTCATGACGGACGGGCACAACCTACCCTTATGACAGAAAAAATGCTATCTCTTACCGGGGTGAAAACCGTTGAAGAACTGGTTTCCGTTGTATATGCAGATTATAGGGATAAGTCTGCGTTGGCCGGATTGTCCCATGTAGCGGACATGGCTTGCGACGAAAATGATAATGCTGCAAGAGCTATATTGGAAAATGCAGCATCTGACTTATATTATATGTGCAAAGCGGTCATCGACAAGCTTTCTTTATCAGAGAATGAGTTTACGGTGGTGCTAAATGGTGGTGTGTTAAAAAACAGCCGGGTGGTTATGGATGAATTTACACGGTTGATCCATAAAAATTACCCCAAAAGTTCTGTGACACAAGCCATGAAGGACGCAGCCTGGGGTTCCGTCTATCTGGCATTGGATAGTATAAAAAGATAATATTGCGGGAGGGACCATTATGTTGGAAAACCTAAAAGCGGAAGTGACAAGATTAGGAAAAGAAAATTGGAAAGCCATGTTGCTTTATACCGCTGAACTTCATGCAAAATCTATACATCCTGTTGTTTTCCCATTTTCTTATTCATGGGAAGAAATAGGACCGGGATACTGTTATCGCCCGGCTTTCGGACATTGGGACATTGTGCATCAAGTCTTTGACAGTATCCCGAGTGAACCTTTGCATGCGAAAGAGCAAATATTAAATAATTTGGCGATACAACAACCGGATGGCTTTTTACCCGGAACAATTTGGATGGGCGGCGAAAAGGTGCGGTGGAGTGAGAAATACGGACACCCACCGGTATGGCCGGTAGCGGTACAAGATTATTGTGATATCCACCATGAGACCGATTTGATCGTAAAATGTTATGAACCGCTTGTAAAACAAATCCGGTGGTTTGAAAACAATCGCAATGCTCATTGTTCAGGTTTTTATTATATGGACATATTAGAGAAAAAATGGGAAAGCGGTGTGGACGACGGTATACGGTTTGATCAGATTGCTGCCGGTAAATATGCCTGTATTGATGCCACATGCCATGTATATCAACTCTACAGGTACGCGGAAAAATGGTCTGAAATTCTTCATATAGATGACAGTGCTTTTTCGAATAAAGCAAATCAACTTCAAAAATTCATTCAAGAGGAACTATATGACCAAAAAACGGGATTATTTTATGACAGCTGGTCAGTCAATGATCCGGCAAAACAACATTCGGCATTCGAAGGCATGTGGCCGGTTGTTGTCGGCGCTGCTACACCGGAACAAGCCAACCGTGTTATTGACAAGCATTTGCTAAATCCAAACAAGTTCTTTACTGAGCACCCCATCAGTTCTGTGGGAATTGACGATGCGTTGTTTGAGCTTCGGTTGTGGAGAGGTGGAACGTGGAACTCTATGACTTACTGGGCTGCCCGTGGGTGTGTCGGATACAATCGGAAAGATGCCGCCAAAAAGCTGCTTGAAAAAGCATTGGATGCCACAGCAAAACAATTTGATGAAACCGGCACTATTTGGGAGTTTTATCATCCTTGTTTAGGTAAACAAGAGGACGTAAAACGAAAACCCTATACACAGTATAACGTACCCTGCCGTGATTACCTTGGTCATAATCCGGTCATTGCCATGGCAAGGATGTACGAAGAATGTAGATCCGAATAGACCTCATCAGACAAATGGTTTTTGTCATCTAATAGAATTTCATTTTAGTGTTAGATTGTCGCAATTCTCCTTAATAATCATGCAGGAATGTAATATTTATTTATTAAAATTTCAAAACGTGATATTATCCAGTCATATAGTGTTAGAACGCTGAAATGTATATCTGTATAATCCCATACAAGTATACATTATTACTATGAGAATGGTAAGGAGACCAATATGCTGGAATTTAGTAAAAAGACCAATACCATTGAACAATCGGTATATAAATATTCTCTGCAGGATATGCCTGAACCTAACTTATACAGAGATTTGTTCCCATATGACAGAATACCGAAGATTGCATTTAATCACAGGCACGTACCGATGAATGTACCTGATGAAATATGGATTACCGATACCACTTTCAGAGACGGTCAGCAGTCCAAGGCACCTTTTACCGTAAGACAGATTGTTGACTTATTTGACTTAATACATAAATTGTCCGGACCAAATGGCGTCATAAGACAAAGTGAATTTTTCGTTTATACGGAAAAAGACAAAGAAGCTGTTAGGCTGTGTCAGGAACGAGGACATCGATTTCCGGAGGTAACCAGCTGGATCCGAGCTACCGAAAGTGATTTTAAACTGGTCAAAAATCTACACCTGGATGAGACGGGTATATTGGTGAGTTGCTCGGATTATCATATTTTCAAAAAGTTGAACATGACTCGTAAACAAGCGATGGATCAATATCTTTCTATCGTTAAAATGGCTTTGGATTACGGAATTCGCCCTCGTTGCCACTTTGAAGATATAACTCGCGCAGACTTTTACGGCTTTGTGGTACCTTTTGCCACTGAATTGAAAAAATTAATGGACGAATCAAAGATTCCCATAAAAATCCGTGCATGTGATACTATGGGTTATGGTGTATCCTTCCCGGGTGTGGCGCTACCTAGAAGTATACCGGGTATTATTTACGGATTGTGGCATTATGCAGGTTTTCCGTCCGAACTATTAGAGTGGCATGGACATAATGACTTTTATAAAGCGGTGAACAATTCAACGACCGCTTGGCTTTATGGAGCTTCTTCGGTGAATTGTTCCTTGTTGGGAATCGGAGAAAGAACCGGCAATTGTCCTTTGGAGGCTATGACTATTGAATACACAAGTCTCAGAGGAGATCCTAACGGTATGAATCTTTCGGTAATCACGGAGATCGCCGACTACTTTAAAAATGAAATGGGATACGAAATTCCGCCGCAGACACCTTTTGTAGGAAATGATTTTAATGTTACCAGGGCGGGGATTCATGCAGACGGGTTGTTAAAAGATGAAGAAATCTACAACATATTTAACACGGGCTTAATTCTGAACAAACCTCCTCGAGTTGCTGTGGGGCAGAGTTCAGGATTGGCCGGAATCGCTCATTGGATTAATTCCTATTACAACCTGTCCGAACAAGGGAAAGCAATCAATAAAAAAGATCTGTTGGTGATAAAAATGAAAGAAGAGATTGATAAGCAATATGAGGAAGGGCGATCCACTATTATGTCGGACGAAGAAATGGAGGAAATGATTCTCTTGTTAGATCCAAATTTTTTGGAATGAGAAAATCGGGAAGAGAATCGGTTATGTTTTAAGTATATAATGTGAATAGCTACGGAGGATGCAACTTGGGGTTCCGTCTATTGGTGTTGAAGAGTATAAAAAAAGAAAACATGGGAGAGAGAGGGACAATTATACCGAAAAAACGGGAGTTTCTCTCGCTTCCATAAGATGCACATTCTTAATTCCTTCTAACTCCTCCCTGGTCAGTCCGGTAAGCGTCATGATTTGATCCTGTTTCATGTTCGTGGAAAAAGCGTTCTTCACAATTTTTATTGTTGCCTCTAACTGGCCTTCTTGAAATCCTTCTTGAAATCTTTCTTGAAATCCTTCTTGCCTTAGTTGTTCTGCTAGTGTCATGATCAATTTACTTCCTTCCCTAGATACTT
>CALCRE010000020.1 GCA_937894465.1 uncultured Clostridia bacterium | reverse complement strand
AGTAAAAGTCACTGACAATGGATACGGATGGAAAGCGCCTGAGGGTTTTTTAGGTGCCGGTAAGCGCTTTTATTTTACCGCCGCTTATCGAAGATACATAATGAAGCAACTGTTTTGGGGTAGTGACGGATATCGACAGCAACCTGCCTGCATGGTGTTGGCATTTATGTATCGGGTTACAGGAGATAAAAGTTATGCCCGTAAAGCTTTCGTCATGCTCAACCGTTTGGCCGAGGTTTATGTGGATTTGAACGGAAATTGGCATCCCCATAGAACTAACGGTGGAAGTCACCTGGATGATTATGTATTTGAGAATTACTACTGTAAGAACATCTTGATGGCTTATGATATGGTTTTTGATGCCTTACCTCAAATGCAGGATTTGGTTGCATTCTTTGATACCAAGAGATACAAAGGGAAAAAATACGAATCTGTTGAATCCATTCAAGAGAATATTGAGCAGAATATGATTTCAGCCATGCTGGATTTTGCTCAAAACACAACATTGGGGCTACAGATGTTGATGTTGACCCGAGGGATCATATTGTATGCCGGGGTGGTTTTGGATCACCGGGAGATGGTGGAATATTGCTTCAAAGGGGAAAACGGCATTGAAGAATTGTATACAAACGGTATGCATATAGAAGGTAAGTACTGTGAGGACACATTCGGCTATATGGTGGTCCCTACAAACTTATCCTTGGAGATATTGGTTTGCAGAGACTATTTAGAGAAAAATAAAATGGATGTAGATTGTTCACCGGCTGCACAACACCTTTTATTACGATCTCAAGTAAATTGCAGCGGAAATACACCTTTGTTCGGAGACACCCATCCTCTTCCGGGAAGAGCGGATGTGAATAAAACCGGCTGGACATATATTGATGAAGCGGGATTTCTTCTTTGCCCTGAAAACAGGGCTTTATTGGAAGGCAAAAGATCTGTCCTGAAAGATGCGGTAATACATACCCTTTTCAGCCCCTCCGTCGATACCATGAATCCCATGTATGATTACAAAATGCTTGCGGCATTTAGTCGATTAAACGAAGGGAAAAAAGTTGATGCATTTTCTGAAATCCGTGCTGACAGTGTGGTTTATCCGGATGGCGGATTTGGTATTTTACGCAGTAACGAACCTTTTACGGATCAAAAGCATGTGGTCTTGTACTTTGCTTATACAAACGGTCATCGTCATAATGATAAATTAGGGATTAATTTGTTTTCATATGGTCATAGTTTAGTTACTGATACCGGATATCCTGCCAATAATTACAACGCAAAGAAGCGGTTTGGTTGGGATGCCCATGCAGCCTCCCACCCGGTGGTGGTTGTGGATGAGAAAGATCAAAAGGCTTCTTACGGAAGCTTGATCCACTATGTAGATCAAAAAAATTATGTCATGATGGAAGCGTCTCAAGAAGCGGCATACGACATTCCCTTGTACCGTCGAGCCCTATTTACCGGAACAGGTCCAAAAGGAGAATGGTATGTGTTAGATGTTTTCAGGGTAAAGGGCGGATCCGTACACGACTATAAATGGAGCGGCCCTCGAGGAAAGGAATCGGATGTTCAAGTTCTTTGTGAAAATATGTTGCCATGGACGGAACAAGGAAAGGGTACTCTAGCCGGGGAGGATATTGAGTTTGGCTCTTCTCCGGGATACGGATGGTTAAAAGATGTGAGCAGAACAAATGCTGCCGGGTCTTTCGAAGCCCTGTTTGAAACAGGGGATGCCCAAAATTCCGGATTGAGGATTATTTATCCTAAGAGTCAATCCGGTGAATTGATCAAGGCCAAAGGAGAGGCAAGGGGGTTGTTTTTACACAGCGAAATGAATCCTTACTTAATCAAAAGAAATCGTTTTGGGCCGGGTGAAGAAAACAGCAGTGTTTTTATATCGCTGTTAGAGCCTTATCAAGGAAGGGGAGAGATCATTTCCATTGAGGATGTTCCGTCTTTAACAACATGCAAAGATCCCACCTCTTACGCAGTACTCATCCGTATGGAGGATTGCACCCATTTTTATTGCGGCAGTTTGTCACAAGAGAAGAAAACATATTGTTTCAAAGGCCATAAGGTGGAAGTGTGTGCGGAGCATCTTTTCCTGGAGGAATCATCCGGAGTATTGACCAAGGGAACGGTGGTTTCCGGAAAATTCTTAACAATAGACGGTAAGAACAAAAAACTTCATTCAGATGTTTTGGCAACAGTGAAGAAGGTAGATCTACAAACAGGACAGTTTGATCTGATTATAGAGTTCG
This sequence comes from uncultured Clostridia bacterium, assembly GCA_937894465.1. Taxonomy (GTDB): domain Bacteria; phylum Bacillota; class Clostridia; order JAAYHZ01; family JAAYHZ01; genus JAAYHZ01. The sequence goes on along the minus strand of CALCRE010000020.1, from coordinate 37,525 downwards.
GTTATTTATCTTTCGAGGATTTCGGAGCAATTGTTCTGACCGAAATCGGCACCATACAAAGAAACGGTATTCAAATCGAAAGAGTTGAACCTATAGAAGAAGGAATAGTTCGTATCTGTCCGAAGTACCGGAGCTTGTCTGTGGGGACGATTGTGGTAAAGCAGGTACAGGGGCCTTGTTCCATTCTGACAGTCAGCGAATTTGGAAAGACATACAGCCTTCCTGACTTTTATGATCATCGGCCTGTCCATACCAAGACAGGGGAGATCAATGTCATAAAATCCAGAACAAGAGTGGATGCAAGCCTTTATCAAATCGAGTTTGAAAAGCCTTTTGAAAAACCACTGGTAACGGGTGATCGATTACAAATACCGGCGATCCATGAAGGGGCTCGTGTAGTTATCCATAAGACTACCTGCTTAGACTTTGATCAACCGTGATCTGCTCCTTAAGCCATAATACAAAGGATTCAAATGTCTTTGTAAATTCCACAGTTGATTGGGAATCTTTAAGCACAAGAAATTCAGAAAGACCATATTCTGATCCTTTGCCGGCCCAATCATAAGTGTAACCAAGCCTTGTCCATGGGTAAGCACTGTCAAAATAGGACCATAGTGTGTTGTTGTCAAACCATTCGGTATACCGGAGTGAAAAGTCATCCCCACCGGAATAGGTATCGCCGGATGTGATTTGCATTTGTTTTGTGATGTCAGTCACGTATGCTGGACGTATGACATTCTTCGGGTCAACCCAAAATGCAGAGATGTGGGTATAAACTTTCTCGGGAGGCAAACCGATCAGTTGCTTTAAACGTAGTGTCCAATCGATGATATCGTCTTTGTTATGATTGTACCATTGTACTATTTCCCGATCGGTAAAAGTCCAGACTTCACCCCATTGAAATGTGATGTCTACGCCTTCCGGATAACTGTCGGGATATCGGTGACAGGAAAGCAACAGGATTTTATCTTTGGTTTTATTCCAAGTCACCATATTGCTTTCCCGGGTGATTTCCACTAGTGGATAAACCTCATCAGGGTCTGCAAATACTGCATCTCGAACGGCTAGATCATATAATTCCTGTGTGGTGAATACAGTATCTGTTGAGCTAAGCTCCTGTATCAACATATATGTACAGACGGAAAAGGTAACATAGATAATGAGAAGGACTAATGCTGCAAAGGGAGTTAAAAGCTTTTTTTCAAAAAACATTCTCATAGTTTACTCCTTAGATTTTGAATAGGCCTATATCATTTATGTAGCACAACAAATTGAACATTGTCAATAACATCTTATTATAGAGCAAAAATGAATGTTTGACACAATATTTGTTTGGTGCTATATATAAAATGAATTACCAAACCAATGAAGGATAAATATTATGAAAATCTTTAATTTCGGTTCATTGAATATGGATAAGGTATATAGGGTCAAGGAATTTGTCCGAAGCGGCCAGACCGTTTCTGCATTGGATCTTTATACATATCCAGGAGGAAAAGGTTTAAATCAATCTGTGGCTGTCGCAAGAGCAGGGGGACAGGTGTACCATGTAGGATGCGTGGGAGAAGACGGAGAATTTCTAAAACAATTTCTTTTATCCAACCACGTCCATTGCGACTTCGTGAAAGATGTTGAAGGCTTCAGCGGCCATGCGGTCATCCAAGTGGATCAAAAAGGCCAAAATTGCATTATCGTGTATCCCGGGGCCAATCATAAGTTGGAAAGAGAATATATTGATCAGGTTTTTGAAGTGATCCAAAAAGATGACATTATATTATTGCAAAACGAAATCAATCTTGTAGACTATGTTATGGCAAAAGGCAGAGAAAGAGGTGCCCGTATCGTGTTGAATCCCTCTCCTGTCACAGATGAATTGCAGAGCTTTCCTCTGGAATTGGTAAGTACTTTTATCTTGAATGAAATAGAGGCTATGTATATAAGCGGGGAAGCTGAAATTGAAGATATGTTGAAGGCGTTGGAAGTAAAATATCCTGAATCGGAAATTGTGTTGACATTAGGGGAGAAAGGTTCCGTTTATCGTTTTAAAGGCAATGAGCAAAGATTCGGAATATTTAAAACGGATAGTACCGATACTACAGGAGCAGGGGACACCTATTGCGGCTATTTTCTAGCTTGCTCTGCCCTGGGTATGACTCCTTTTGATGCTTGTGTTTATGCATCTGCCGCAGCGGCTATAGCCGTATCCAAAAAAGGTGCGGCATCATCCATTCCGAATATGGATAATGTGAAAACTTTTTTAAAGATTAAGGAAAAATAAGAAGTGACCAAATAGCATAAGATATCAACTTGACTCCATGTTCGTAATTACATATATTAAAGACAAGTAAACCTATCAGTTTACTTTATAATTATATTATATTATATGGAGGGAATCATGAACTCATATGAACGCGTCATGGCGGCATTATCTCACAAGGAAGCAGACAGAGTCCCGGTGTATCCTATTCTAAGCGGAGTCACTAGGAAGTTAACCGGTGCCACATACCGGCAGTGGTCTACCGATGCAAAGACTTGTGCGGATGCCTATTTGAAGGCGGTCTCGGAATTTGACATAGATTGTGTGGTTACACTCATTGACCTTTCAGTGGAATGTGATGCTTGGGGTGCAAAAATCATCTATCCGGAAAATGAAGCTGCTCATCCCGATTACAAGGATTGTGTCGTAAAATCAATTGATGATTATAAAAAAATTAAAAAAGTGGATTATAGATCTTCCGAACGTATGATGATGCATATTGATGTTTGTAAAAGGCTCGTCAAAGAGCTAAAAGGAGAAAAGCCCATTGTAGCTTTTGTGTTCGGTCCTTTAGGAACATTGTCCATGTTAAGAAACCAACAGGATCTGTATATGGATCTATATGATGATCCGGATGCAGTCAAATCCGCTGTACGTGAAATCAATGAAACCTTAAAAGAATACGTTTCCGCAATCATCGATACCGGTGTGGATGCCATCATGTTAGACACTCTATTTTCTTCCGGTTCCATTATGTCTAAAGATATGTGGATGAACACCGAAGGTGTTTTTGTTAAAGAACTCGCAGAAGTGATACGAAGCAAAGGTTCTAATGTGATGATACACAATTGCGGAACCAATATCTATTTTGATGTGCAAATCCGGACCATGAAACCCATCGCCATTTCTTTCTTGTTTCCCCCTGATGATTGTAAGGATTTCGCGGAAACAAAGCAAAAGTACGGAACACAGACCACATTGATCGGATGTGTCGCTCCGGCAAATGCAATGATCGGATCTGACGAGGAATGGGATGCCCAGTGCCGAGATCAAATTGATCAAATGGCCAAAGGCGGAGGATTTATACTTGCCACAGGTTGCGAGTATCCGGCTAATGCATCTTTTGACCGTGCACGGCGTATGATTGACATTGCAAAGACCTATGGTAAGTATGAAAAATAGTTTTTAAAAGCAAAGAAATAAAATTCCGGCAAAGATTGCAGACATAGAAAACCATGCAACCGGCCGGAGTTTTTCTTTTCGGAATATGTGACTATAAGCTGTAAACAATAATATGTATGTACCTAAAGACACCGGATAAAGGATACCCATCAATTGATCTTGGGCTAAATAATCCATTGCCTTGAATTGAACAACGGACACCAAAAGGTGAAAAACAGAAGCAGTCAATGATACCACCACAATTTTTTTATCTAAGTCTTTGGGTTTTAAATTTTTTACTACAAAAGGAAGAACCATGATCAGCCTGCCTAATTGTATGATGGAAGGGCGCAGATTGGCTATATCTTCAAAACCTTCTATCCGGTTGGGGAGAGTATATAGGGTCAGCTCTGCACCTCCTAAAACAAAAGCAATGATCATAAATAAAAACCATTTATTTGTAATACTTTGTTTGTCCGGTCCTTTTTCTTTGGTTATACCGATGGTGATAATGGATACCGAGATGAGTGCCATTCCGGTGATGCCCAACAAGTCTGTCGGATCTTTCCATACAATCACCGAAAATAAATATGGGATGACAAGACAGCTTTCTCCTAAGCATAGGCTGAGGGAATGAGGTCCGGTGTTCATGGCAAACATCAAAAACAGTACATATCCCAGCCCGCAAAAGCCGGATAATAGCAAAAGAATAACGACTTGTGCGGTATAAATGTGACCGGATTGAAACAACATCCTCCAATCGGTATAGAAAATTGAAGCAAGAATCACCGTAGATAAAGGTAATAAGAAATTAAATGCATAAATTTGTTTTCGATCATCTGATCCGACACTACATGCTATGCCGGTGATCAGCAAGAAAACTCCGGATAATACAGCTAAGATAATTCCCATATTTGTTGTCCTTTACTCTATAAATCACACAGCTTCAAGTGTAACATAAGAATCGCCATATAAAACAAAACAATTTTAAAATCAATAAATATTCTATCAAATAGTACAAAAACTATATTAACAAAATGATTAGGAGGATTCTAATTTGAATAATAAATGGATTGTATTGTTACTCATTGTATCAATGTTGATTATCTTTGCAGGATGTGGAACCACCGGTGAAGATAAGGACAAAAAGGATACTACAAAAAATGAAACGGATGCTGTGTCATCCGCATCAATTGTAGGGGACAAGGAGTCATTTAAAAAAGCCATCAGTAAAGACGGGACTTGGATCATATGTGCTACAGATGATATCACCTTTACCGAAGACATTATTCTAGAGGGAGATTTTACACATAATGAACAACCTGCTCGTAAGATTGCTTTGTATGAGCAGGATGATAAACGCAACAAGACTGCATCCTATAAATTGCAAGCACCCACTTTGTCAATCCGCAGTAAAAATGCAAAGCTGCAAGGTGGCACATTTGTGGGGGATGTGTATGTGGAAGCAAACGGATTTACTTTGGTGGATGGGAAAATCGACGGCAACCTATACTTTATGAACGAAGAATTCCAAGGGTCCTTTAAGCTTGATGAAGGAGCATCCGTCACAGGAGAGACAAAGTTAAAGAAAAAGAACGAATAAGATAGAATCATGTACTAATCACCGGTCATTGCAGTGTTTCATACAATATATAAAATGAATACGGATGATTTGAGGTGTTTGAATCATGTTTCAAAACAATCGGTACAACAGGGGGCTTTTTGTATATACGAAGGAACAATTTGAATTGTTTTTGCTGTTTCGGAAGTTGTGGGAACAACACAGCACTTGGACAAGAGCGGCAATTGTCAGCTTGGTCTTTGATTTGCCCGATCAAGATGTCGTTATCAACAGACTCTTACGTAACCCTACAGATTTTAAGGAAACGTTTATTCCATTTTTCGGGGTTGAAGATGCAACGGAGTTTGAGAAGCTTTTAACGGATCATCTTGTTTTAGCAGCCCAAATTATACAAGCGACGAAAGCGGGTGATTCAGAAGGAGCTGCACAAGCGGAAAAGATGTGGTATGACAACGGAAACGAGATTGCCGCTTTTTTAGGAAGAGTAAATCCTTATTGGTCCGAGGCGCAATGGCGGCTCATGATGAGAGAACACTTGGACCTTGTGAAAGCCGAAGCGACCTATATGCTGACGGGGCAATACGATAAGTCCGTTTCTGTGTATGATACGATCGAACAACAAGCGTCTATGATGGCTGATGAAATGGCCTATGGGTTGATACGCCAGTTCCGGATCTGATAAAATGAATACATCAAGAATGTATAAAGCAGGATTTTTAAAGAAAAAATCTTGCTTTATTTTTATAAAAATTTATTCAACGTTTTGTCGGTTTCAAACGTATTGTTTATGAAAGGAGGATTTCCGGTGAATACAAGCAGAAGATCAAATGACGAGATGACACAATTGTACCTGCGACATGTCAAAACAGTTTACCGTGTTTGCTTTATATACATGAAAAACAAACAGGACACCGAAGACATGGTACAAAATACATTTATACGTCTGATGAAAGACGCAACGATGTTCCAAAGTCAGGAGCATGAAAAGGCATGGTTGATCAGGACAGCCGTCAACCTGTGCAAGGATTATTTTCGCACTCACCGTATGACACCTACGGATTTGACCCGATTACCGGAAACTGCTGTATGTGATCACTATGACTTAAACAGTGTATTGGACAAGGTATTGGCTCTTCCGCCCAAATACAAGACAGTGGTATATATGTATTACTATGAAGGATATTCATCAGTGGAGATTGCCAAGATCCTAGGAGAAAAAGAATCAACTGTAAGAAGCCGGTTGCACTACGGTAGAAAACGTTTGAAACTGGAAATGGAGGCTGATATCATATGAAAAAAGATGAATTTAAAAAGGCTTTTGAACAATTAAAACCAAATGAGAAGGAGGTAAACAATATGTTGAAGAAAATTTTACACAAAGGTGAGACAACTGAAAAAACAACGTCTGAGAGAGCTTTTCCAAGAGGAAAGATTGTTTTGGCCTTTGTATTGGTTTTTGTCATTGCAGTGACCATATTTACCATGGATTACTTAACTGGGAACAAAGAACCGAAAAATCAAGAAAACCAAGACATTGCTCAATTGGATCAACAATTTCAATACAAGAACAGACATTATGCGATTTTAGCTGATGAGAAAAAAGGGGAATTCGGATTTTCCGATACGGTTCAGGGAGAGGACATTGGTGAAAAAATTGGAACCATCAGTGACGAACCCTTGAACGGAAAAGAGTTTTTTGAATACCTCCCGGCCAATGGGGAAGCGGTTGTAGCGGTGCAAGACGGCGACGGATACAGATTATATGAATTCTATTCTTTTGAGCGTTACCTGAATAACCATGACGAAGATGTTGTTACTTATTTAAAGCTTTACGGGTTCAATAATGCGGATGACATAGAGAAAATACAATTTATCACTTCAAGTCAGGTTGCAGGGAAAACAGATAAAAGTGTTATAGCAGAAATAACAACCGGTGAAGATATTCGTACATTCTACAACTACTACTCTGTTATGAAGGATTCATCCGAGGAATATTTTGATCAATTATTCGGCAAATCCCAAACAGTAGGACAAAAAGACGTAACCGTCGGCATTCCCGGAAGCTTTGTAAACCCCTCCGGTGGGCAAGGAACAACCTTGTTAGATAATGCAGTGTTGATTCGTATCGTTGCTAAAACCGGTGTCTACATGGATGCTCCCTATTACCCTAATATGGGATTTATCTCAAGACACAAAGTAAGCGTTGAATTCGCAGACTTTCTAAACAGATTTGGTCTATAAAAATATTATAAAAGAAAATACCTTATAAAAAGACCGGTCACGTTCAAGCTTCTGTCTTGGTATGGCCGGTCTTATTATTTCAATGTAAAAAGGAAACATTGCTATTCTAATTCTAACTCAAACCAAAAAATACTACCTTTTCCTACTTCAGATTCAACTCCGTATTTACCATCGTGCAGTTCAATGATTTTTTTCACAATAGATAGCCCTAGACCGGTACCGATTTTAGGCCTTTTGTGTTTTTTATCAATCTTATAGTAGCGCTCCCATATATAAGGCAAGTCATTTTGGCTGATGCCCTCTCCATAGTCTATTACCTGTATTCTCACCATATTCTCCTTGATGTTTTGTCGCACAATCACCGTCTTTTCATCACCGCTATAGGTGATTGCGTTCAGTAAAAGGTTATAAAAGGCTTGAGTGATCTTTACCTCGTCAGCAAATAAACAAACATCTTCATTATGCTCGAAAATCAAGTCGAAACCATCGTTCCTCACAAGTTTGCTGATCCGGTTGATCGTTTTTCCCAGACTTTCAGTCAGATTGTATTTTTCTTTATTTAGCTTTGTCATACCTGCCTCAAGACTTGATATGTCAAGCATATCGTTTACAAGAGAAGTCAATCTCTTTGCCTCATCCATGATGATTTGACTTTGTTCCGATGTGACTTCGTGAGGAAAATCATGCATCATCTCGGCATAGCTGTATATGAAAGCAAGTGGGGTTCGTAAATCGTGGGATATATTCGCTATCAGTTCACGGCGCAGTTGCTCCACCTTGGAAAGTTCTATAGCGGCGGCGTTTAGAGTGTCGGATAACTCTTTAATTTCTAAAAATCCACTGCCGTGAAACTCGGTTTCGTAGTTACCCTTTGCCAGTACCTTGGCGCTTTGATTAATCTGCTCGATGGGATTTGATATATGCTTTGATATGATGATAGCAAGTAGTGTTGCAAGAAGTACCATGATTCCCGTTATTATATAAAGCTGCATTTGTAGGGTGGATACTGTTGCATCAACCGGAGTCACCATAGCGTGAAAGGTAAGATGAATTTTATTGCCGTCCTGTAAAATAAACTCTTGAGTTTTTGTTATGTTTTCCGGCTCCTTGTGGTTAGGTCTTATAGGAGCAGGTCGAACAGGTGGAGGAGTAAAATCCCGTGTAGGCATTACAATAATCTCCTTTGTTAATTCAAGTTCATATAATATGTCCGGAAGCTTTGGGTTAGTGATGTTTTTCTCCACTAATGTAATGGCTTTATCGATCTCGACTTTGCGGACTAACTTATACATGTCACTTAAGAATACCGTCTGAAATATCCATAAGATTCCTAGCAGCAAAGCACAAAAACCCAGCATGAATCCAAATATTTTCCATTGTAATTTAAGTTTATCCATCGAATCGATACCCCAATCCACGCAAAGTTTTAATAAAATGCGCATAGGGACCAAGAGATTTCCGCAATAATTTCATATGTGTATCTAATGTCCTGTCATCACCATAATAGTCAAATCCCCACACCTCGGTCATGATCTTATCCCGTGGTACAGCAATATTCTTATTCCGTATCAGGAAGAATAAAAGATCATATTCTTTGGGGGTCATCACTGCTTGCACTCCGTCAATGAACACCATGTATGCTGTCATATCCGCCTTAAATCCATCCTTTTCAAATAGGATATGCTTATTGTCATCTGACTTTGCTTTGCCACCTTTTTCTACCCTGCGTAAAATAGCAGCGATCCTAAGCATCATTTCCTTTGAAGAAAACGGCTTGACAACATAATCGTCCACTCCAATCTCAAAGCCTAACACTTTGTCATACTCCTCACCTCGAGCAGACAACATGATTACCGGTGTATCAGATGTTTTACGTATTTCTTTTACTGCTGAAAAGCCATCAAGTTCGGGCATCATGATATCCATGATGATTATATCGAAAGTATTATTACGGCAAAGCTCCACAGCTTTCATACCATCTCCGGCTTCCATAACTTCATGACCTTCAAAGATGGCATACCGTTTTATTACGGCTCGAAGCCCGGCTTCGTCATCGCATATTAGAATTTTAGCCATTTTTATAAACATTCCTTTCCTGTATCAATTCAATTGTATCACAAGATACAAAGCTGTCTGAACCTTCGCTGAACGATGTTAGAAAAAAGCTGCAAGTATCATATAACTTGCAGCTTTAAGGTTCAATAGCTTTTCTTGAACCTTGAGACAAAAATTAGAGCAGCTAGTAGAATAATGAGCAATACACCGAGGAAGATCAGATTATTGCTTCCTATACTTTGGTTTGCGGAAGCACCCATATCTTTTGGATTCGGAATACTTTTGTTTTGTCCCAACGGTTCCGTACCACCAAACCTTCCACCGGTCATTGCGGTAATCTGAACAATCTGCTGCGTTGTTAAACCAATAGAAGCCAGTGACTTCTTAATATCATCTGTAATTTCGCCATTTGCCTGTCGGAGTATGTCCATCGCTTTACTCATAAGTTCTGCATCCACATCATTACTCATACCCCCGGGGAATGGGCTTTTATCCGTGCCGCCCATGATGCCCGGAAACTCGTCGCCCTCTCTTCCGCCCATCATATTGCCAAGGTTGGATAGATTCAAATCCCCTGCCGATATGAGCTGTTCTACGTTTTCATTTTGCTCTGCTGTAGTAGAAGGAACAGTGCCGTCAAGTTGGCCTTGCACACTTTGAGCGCGGAGATTGCCAAGGGTAGTGAAGGTGGAAACAGCAATCTTATACTCCTCAAAAGTACAAAATGCGGTGGCATCGGTTTTTACATAATCAGAAATCAAGGCATCAAGCGTATTGATTTTTTCTTCAAACTTGCCATTGATAAAATAGTGATCAATCATCTGCTGCAAATAGCTATGATATCTCTCTAAATATTCCGTGTTTGCAAAAAGCTTTTCAATCAGCGGGCGGCTTGATATTTCAATGGCGCTTACCGGTGTGTCAATGGGGAAGTTAATGACAGAAGATGCTTTGCCGCTTTGAAAACCACCCCATGCAAGGTTGTAGTCCCAAGGCAGAATAGTAATCTGACCTTGATGTTCGTATATATAGTAATTTTGTGCCATACTTGAATTATAGCTATCTAGATTAACCACAATGGTGTGTGTTGCTAAATATCTTAAAATTTGGTCTATATCAAAATATGTTTCCAGTTCTTTGCCTTCTGAAAGCGCTTTCAAAGCTTTTATGACACGTTGAAAGTCACTCTCTGTTCCTTTTCCCACTACATTGCTAAAAATTGCACTGTAACTTTCGCTGTTATCATCGATATACTCTAGACTCCCCCCCGAGCTGCCGGGTCCGCCTTTACCATCCTTTGGTGTTGGCATCTTGTTTCCGTTTGTACTAGGTGGTTGGTTAAAGCCGGGAGCAGAATTGCCGCCCGGTGGTGAAAAAGGTTGATGTCCACCCGGCATGGTCGGAATGTTTTCTCCCGGTTGCCCCGGCTGATCCTTGCCCATATCCATGCTTTTCACATTGTAAAGCATGCCTGATGATTCTTGGAAAACACGTTGTTCGTAGCTTTCGTTATATAGCTCCACTGCAAGATAAAGTCCCCAACTCTCGCCGTTTACTTTGATATCTGCATAGCCGAAGTAAGGAGCATCTACTCCGACTTCGTGCATTAAATCGTAAGAAACATACTCCTTCATGTAAGTGTTATCTCCAAGCATATTATTGACCACAAAGCCATCAAGGCCAAAGCAGGTCTGGTCTTTGATGTATTCGTCAAATTGTAATCGAAAACTATATCGATCGCTATTGGAACTTGCCACTTGGGTTAGGCTTGAGTTACCTTTTGGCCGAACACCGACATTTTTGAATCTCTGGCCGTTTACAATCACATCAGCCATGATAAACGGCTCGCTTATGGCATTGTTGAGCATTTCTTGCCAATCATCTTCATCAGCAATAATTTCAATAGAGATAATATCGGTACCGAAAATCTTAGTCGCATATTCCGCTTCAACTTTTATGTCACCATTTGCTTCTCGTATATTGCCCATAATCACAAAAGTAATGCTAATGATCAAGGCAAAAGCTACGGCTACCGCGACGATGATATTTATTTTCTTACTTATGATCATTGCCTTCACCTCAAACTTTTTGCATACCTAAACGGCGTATTCACCGTTGTAGCTTACAAGACAAGCATTGTTCACACCATTTATGGTAAGTAATTCATTAAGAAGCTTCGCCGACATATCTGAAAGTCGTATTTCAACTGTAAGCTCAATACCGGTTTTGGTTACTGTCTTTGCCTTAATCAAACTTTTTTTAGTTTTTTCCTTTATGGCTTCCATACAGTCGTTTTCTGCTTTATCGTTTTCAAGGTTAAGCACGATGATATATGGCGTTTCGGTACTTTTTTTATTTACGAATATAAGAAGAACGATACCGATGAAAATCGATCCGATGATACCAAGAGGAATCAACCCTGCACCTATAACAATTCCTGCTGAAATTGCCCAAAACAAAAACGCAATGTCTAGCGGTTCTTTAACGGCTGTTCTAAAACGAACGATGGACAAAGCACCTACCATTCCAAGTGATAAGACAATGTTTGATGTTACTGCTAGAATAATTAGTGTTGTAATCAACGTCATAGCCATAATGGAAACACCAAATGATGCCGAGTACATAACACCTGCAAAAGTTTTTTTGTAAACAAAAAATATGAAAAGCCCGATAGCAAAGGCTAGTAGCATTGCTATCGCGACATCTAGAATTGAAAACTCCACTGCTTTTTCTAAAAAGCTTGATTTAAAAATATCATTGAATGTCATTGTATTTACCTCCGATTTAAATAACTCTTGACCTTGCATATTTGGAAAATGATGTACTTGTTCTACTGGGAAGAGACACTATTCCACGAATGATCTCAGGCAGAAAATCGTCATATTTCACTTCGAGAATATAGATCCCTGAAAGGGGTACAAGAACAGGTTCAGGTTCTAGAAAAGCACAGGCATTATAGCTTGTCCGAATATCATAATCCAAGGTTATTCGCACATTTCCCATGGGATGGATGTATGCTTCCCGCTGATAGTCTACGATATTTTTAAATCGAAGCTGTTGGTAATGCATTTTAGAGTAAAGCTCCAAACACAGGGAATTCCCATTCTCTTTTAGTGCATGAAGGTCGCCCTCAAGTAATCGCTTACATTCCTCTATAGTTATGATTGCACTCTCCTTAAAACAAATGCCATTTTTCTTGCTTTTCTTTTCAAGGCGGATAAAGGATGTGTCGTTGTTATAAAGGCGCAAGCGGAACTTTTCACGTTCGCTTATTCCATCAATCTTTTCTTTTAACGCTTTATCATTGTAGTTGTCAAAGTAGAGGCTCTTTACCCGATATCCGTTTTCCTGTACAGCATTTTTATCAAGACCGGCCACATATGGAAGCCTAGTTCTAAGCTGTAATACGTCAGCATAGTTTATATAATGTTTCAGCTCATGTCTGCCTCGTGATTCTCCCATTTTTTTACTCCTTTCTTTGGAATGAATTTATTATAAGTGTTGAAACTGAAGTATATTTGTTTGTTGCCTGAACTTTAGCTGAAATATGATATAAAAAATCGACATAGCCGGATTCATGACTATGTCGATTTTTATAAGTTATTTATTTTTCTTATTGATATCTAATCCGTGAGTTCACCGTTTAGGAAGTTCTTCATCTTCACCAGTTGCACAGTGCTTCCGGGATTTTCTAACACCACTTGTTCATTGTCGCCGTAATCCGGTACGGTGATGTTATTGAATGCATAGAAAGCTTGGCAATCTTCTTTGTTGCCGATATACACCAAAGCTGTGTTCAAAGGTTTCTTGAACGTGATTTGGTTGTTGAAGACATTCAACTTGTTATAGTATCCCAAGTAGATAGGAGCCCCGATCACCCTGCCTGTAACCGTGGCTTGGTTACCACTGATATCCAGGGAGATGTCGTAATCGCTATTGGTTCCTCCACGAGAAAATCTCACCAGGTGGCTGACATTATCCACCATCAAAATATTATCCTTGATCTGAATGTGTCCGTTTTGATAGGAATGGTATACAAAAATAGGGTAAGCGTCACCTTGGGTCAAACCGAAATCCTTGACAATATTTCCGGTGATGGTGTAATTATGGGTAAACTGATCGTTACCGGTTTCCCAAACTCCAATCGAGATTCCGGCGATCCAAGTATAAGGAGATCCGATGTCCAACTTTTCCTTTTTCATACCGTTGATGATATTGTTGCTGATGATAATGTCTGAAGTGTTTCTGCCTTCAGTGTAAATTCCGTACAAGCGGTTACCTGTGCATATGTTACCATCGATGATGGCATAATTACCTGCATGAAGGTCAATACCTTTTCTGTAGTTGTAATTTGCCCTGTTGCCGATAATTTGTACATTTTTGGGAATTGCACCGCTACTACCGGCACAACCGTACCCGGTTCCACCATCCGGTTGGGATCCGTTGTATTCCAGCAAAGTATTTGTGAGGGACAAACCGTCTACATTGCCGAATAGGACACCGGCAACACGGTTATGGTGAAGATTACATTTGTCAATCATAATGTTTTTGGAATAAGCAAGAGTTGTGGCTCCGGCATATATTCCATTTGCATTAAATCCGAATATTTCTACATTTTCCACGATGACATCGTAGTTTCGCATAAAATACAATCCGCTTACTTTTCCTTTATAAGAGTCTCCGAACTCCGGGAAAAATTCGCCTTCATACTCTAATTTCATATCTTTAAATACGATATCACGTAAGCCGGCACCGAAGCAAAAGAGGCTGGCCGAAAGACCGGAATCGGTCTCTTTTTGTTCATATGTAAAGAGTACGTGGGTGGTCTTGCCGTTTCCGTAGATCGTCGTGTTATTTGTTTTGACGTACAAGCTTTTGGTAACCCAATACTTACCAGAGGGGAAATACACTGTTCCCCCGTCTTCTAACATGTCGAATATGGCTTGAATTGCTTCGGTATCATCGGTAACTCCGTCTCCTTTGACACCGTAATCTGTGACACAATAATACTTATCTTGATTTTCAACCGGTGTTTCATCCGGTACTTGCTCTTGTGTGGTAACAGCTTCCGTGACTGACTCTTGAGCCGCGGTGGTCACGGTAGTAGTCGTGTACTGTGGGTCATGGTCTCCGGTTCGGGAACAAGACACCAGTAAAAACATGATGGCAATGGTTGTTAATGATATTGCAAATGTTAAAATCCAATGATCTTTTAATGAGAACATTTTTACCTCCTTAAAAAAGGATTAACGGGAACATGACGTTCCCGTTAAAAACCTTTGTATAGTTGCTTCACATCATACGTAGTATTGTGCAATTTGTTTAATCTTTTGAGCAGTATTCTCAAAGCTATCCAGATTCTTATCCACTTCACTGATAAAAATAGGAGCGACGTTTGCTGCTTTGAGTTCATGCATCACTGCTTGAAAATTGACTCCACCGTCCAATAAAGCGGTCCATTTTCCATTCAATGCGCCACCTTTGAAGTCCTTCATGTGAACCATCTTGGTTCTGTGACCCAATGCACGGACCCAATGTTGCGGGAATTGGAACACGGCCATATTGCCCGGATCAAAGTAGAAACCGATGTACTCACTTCCGACTTCATCGATTACGTTGCGCATTTCAAGGGGGCTGAACAGAAATCCATTCCACACCATCTCAATGGCCAATGAACAGTCGGCTTCCTTTGCACCTTTGGCAATTTCCTTAAGGGATTTCACCGTGTTATTATATGCATCCTCGTAATAAAGGTCAGCGGAGAAGGAGCCTAATGTATGCAACATGACCTTCGCGCCGAGCTTTCTTGTCACTTTTAAGCCTTGAATAGCTTCTGCAATGCCCTTTTCTTGCAGTTCTCCCGATGCAAGCAGGTTGTAGGAACCTCTTCCGATACAAGTGGAAACAATGTCAAGACCTAAATGTGCGGCATAATCTGTTATGCTTTTGATTTCTTCATCAGTGGATTTTGTGGAGATATAGCCTTCCTTGTCTTTAAAAAGCAGTTCTACACAGTCATAACCTGTGTTTTTGGCAATCTCCAAAAAAGTTTTTGCGTTTTCCGGGACTATGATTTGGGTAAGTCCTGTTTTCATAACTCAATCACCTTTCCTGTCTTAAAGGACTCGTTTGCGGCTAATACCGTTTGGAGTGTCTTGTAAGCATCCCGGTAGGGAGACTTAACCATATTAGGATCCTTTGCCTTGACTGCATTGATGAATGTTCTGTCGGCTGTGACACCACAATCGCTCTTGTCTACATATTCATTGGATTCACCGGTGCTGATCCATTCTTTGAAAGAGCTGAAATAATTGCATTGGCCTACAGCTTGATCCGAAATCATCATCAAATGGTTGTAATTCGGAGCCGGAGTGGAAGTTTCCACATTTAAATTTAAGCCTTCGCTCTTTTTCTTAGGCGGAATGTAGCAACCGGTATTCACTGTAACGGTGACTCCGGACTTGAAAGTCATCAAGCATGTGGAGTGGTCGTCAATATCATAGTTTGCCTTTTTAATATAGGTATTGCCGGCAACACCGTAAACTCTTTTCACATCGCCGAACATATAGCGTAGCATATCAACGGTGTGAATGTTTTGTTCCACTAATTGCCCTCCGGACATGTCATAAAGGTCAAACCAATAAACACCGGGCAAGCCTCCGATTCTGTTCGCATAAACGGTAGCGGGATTGTATTTTTCGATAAAACGTTTTGCTTCATCCAAGAATGAAAGGTAGCGAAGCTGAAAACCAACCGAGGTAACAGCATTGTACTGCATGATTTTGTTACGGACCTTAGCTGCAAAACCCATATCTAATGCCATGGGTTTTTCAACATATAACGCAAGACCTTTTTCAATAAAACCAATTTCCGAATAGTCGTCATGTGCATATGGGGGAATGCAAATATATGCAGCATCCGGTTTTAAATTGTCCAAGTCAGCCAATACTTCCATATGGCTTTTATATGCCTTGGCGGTAGGAAACATTTGTTGGAATGCCTTGGTTCTATCTTCAACGGGATCAGCTACAGCCACTACTTCAACATCATCCATGTTAACGAGATGACTTGCATGGAATCGTCCAATGCCTCCACAACCGATGATTGCTACTTTTACCTTATCCATCATTTTCCTCCTTGTTTTCGCATTTTGCCTGATGTACCATACATTTTTGTAATGCTTTTTGCAAAATGATATTTCATATTATTCATATTATCTTAATTGAAAGTAAAAAACAATGGATTTAGTGCCAATTACCGCCAAGTTGTCTATGTCTTGTATTATGTAATCTTCTACCTGCACCGGTATGATATAATCTAGTATAATAAAAAAGGTTCTAAAGTGAATATAAAGAAAATAACGAAGGAGCTACCTATGGACAGTTTAAAACCAAATGACCTGATCACAAAGACTTGGTTCAGTCACATACAACGGTGGAATGAAGGTAATTATTTTGATGCAATAGCGAATATTACACCTGATGTCGCCGGTGCAAAGCAAGCTTGTGTTTGGGAAATAACCGTTGAAACAGGAGAGGCTTGTTTAGAAGCAGGAGATCATATTGCAATTGAGTTTAGTGCAGGTTGGAAACTTGATAATGCCAGGCCTTTGGTCCACGGGACAAATGTGTTTCAAGATCAACAGGTAACCGGTAGGGGAGCCACAGTTAAGTTTGAATTTAAAGATGAAGTAAAAGTTGAATCCATGTATTCCTCCAATCGATACAACTATTCCCATGTGATCGACACGGTCATATGTTCCGGTACCGTGCCTCCGAATTCAACGTTTAAAATTTGGCCTGCAGACCCAATCGGTACGCTTCTTCGATGTCCTTGGTTTGCGCAGGATGCAATCATTAACATTGCAGTTCTAAAGAAAGGCTCTGATTTGTACAGACGGTTAAAACAAATACCCGTATTGCATGTCAAAGGGGGAATGCCAAGGTTGTGGAAGTCTTCCGTTACGATAGATCCATCCCACGATTTGGCAAGCATCAAGGTCATTGCAGCGGATATTGAAAATCTCAACCCCACAGATTATGATAAGAAGCCAAATCCTCTTCCGGAGTATGCTGATGATTTTTTGGAATTGAAAAAGCAAGATGGGTATAAAGGTGCATGCATTTGGAAAGGAAAGATAAAAGTCAAGGATCAGGTTGAACCTTATAGATTTGAGTTTCTAAACAGAGAATCCGGACTTTACGGAAGAAGTAATCCCATTGCCCCTTCTTTATATGATGGGATGCAAGTATATTTTGGTGACCTTCACGGCCAATGCTACAAGTCCTATGGAATAGGTACGGAAGAAGAATATTTCGCTTGGGCAAAAGACGGGGAGTTGTTGGATTTTGTTGCTCCGGCCAACCATTATGGCGGTAGGGTTATCTTTGATCATATACACCGGAAGGATTTGATTGAGGTTTGCGATCAATTCTATGATCCCGGCAACTTTGTCACCTTTTATTCCTACGAGTGGAACGGTCACCAATATGGACATAGAAATGTATATTACTCCGAGACACCCGGCGAATTTTATCTTTCATCTGATGAAAGAGCAAATTCCATCGATAAACTACACGACACATTAGGCAAGCAAGGGATTAAGGTTATGACCATACCCCACCATGTCAACAAGTTCAAAGACGGAAGTTGGGCAAGGCATAATCCACAGCTTGAACGGGTGGTTGAAGTATGCTCTTTGTGGGGTAATTCCGAAACACGAGGAGACCAATGTGTTCAGGCAGCACTAAAAAGAGGTTACCGACTCGGAGTAGTTGGAGGCACCGATACACATATGTCACAGGCGGGACGCTCTCCTTTAGGCATATATGATCCGGCCGGCCTATCTGTGATTATCAGTGACAAACTAGATAGAGAATCCTTATGGGAATCCCTCTATAATCGTCGTTGTTATGCTACCACAGGAGAAAAGATCATCCTTGATTTTAGAGTCAATGACAAAATGATGGGAAGCGAACTTCCCTACAGCGGAAAGTGTACCATATCCGGTAGGGTGATCGGAACAAACCCTTTACAGACTGTCGAGGTTGTGAGAAATAACGAGGTGATCAAAAGGTTTGAGTATATAAACTCCGAAACTTTGGAATTCTCATTTGATGACCAAGATGATTTCCTAGAAATTGCCTTAACACCTGAGATTGACTTAAAAGAAAAGTTCGTCTTCTACTATTTGAGGGTGACCCAAAAGGACTATCATTGGGCTATGTCTTCACCCGTTTGGATTCTTGAAAATGGGGTGTAAAATGAAGAAGATTTGCATGCTTGTACATTTGCGATTGAAAAAGGGATCACTTGACCTCATCAGTAAAAATGCCTTGGTAACGATATTGAACGCAGTAATTATTTAGTTCGCCAAATTACTAAAGGAGCTGTCATTCAACATATAGTGTTCCGGTTTGATAAGCCGGATACGGCAAAGAATATACCTTATCCGGCTTATTGCTTTTATAGCACCGTGATCGCAAAAACCAGTTTGTAGAACATCGTGAAACCTGTCCTCAAGCTCGGCATATCCCTTTTACAACAAGAAATTCATTAATGATATATTTCGTATTTTTTGTATTGTTTGCACCTTAATTGATATAGATAGGGATGATCTTCTGACATCTTTTATGTCTGGATGCATTTCTCTCCGGACTTAATCCACTAGCTAAAACAACGATTTTCATAGAATCTCTCCTTTATCTTCACAATTTACATCACGGTTGTCAAAATATCTTCTTGCAATTTCACTGTCATCAAAAGGAATTGAATAATTTGCAAACATCTGATATGTCTCATGCCCTTTTCTTGCAATAAGTACAACATCCTCGGCCTTAGCCCTGTTCAGTGCTCTATAAATTGCCTCTTTTCTGTCAAGCACTTTTTCGTAGTTACAACTTGTTTTACTTATTCCGCTCTCAATATCTTCAAGTATCACCATCGGATTTTCAGTTCTAGGATTATCTGAAGTTATTATGCAAAAGTCTGACCATTTTCCAGCAATCTCACCCATAACAGACCTTTTAGTCCTGTCTCTGTCTCCTCCGCAACCAAAAACAGTAATTACTTTCTTTTTAGCAAACTCTTTAATTGAACTTAGTATGTTTTCAAGGCCGTCCGGAGTATGAGCATAATCGATAATAACAAGACAACCTTTAAAATTTGGAACCGATTCAAATCTGCCTTTTACGCTTTCAATTTTTTCTATGCCGGATGCAATCTGTTCTAGTGTAAGTCCCGAAAGGTAACATGTACCAATAGCTGCTAAAGCATTGTAGACATTGAATTTACCTGGAACATTAATCCGCATATCTTTTCTTACACCATTGAAATCCAAAGTGAATGTTACGCCATCGATCATATATTCTATGTTCTCTGCTTTAAAATCAGCATTATTGTTAATACCATAGGACACAAGTTTTTCACATGAAGCTCTTTCTTTTATTTCAGGGTATATTGGAATATCAGCATTAATTACACCATACCGGCACATTTTAAATAGTTTCATTTTAGCATTCTTATAATTTTCCATTGTACCATGCTCATCTAAATGATCCTGTGTTAGATTGGTAAAAACTCCAATATTAAAGAGACATTGATCAACCCGATGATTTAATAGGGCTAAAGAAGTAACCTCCATAGCAACATCCGTAACCCCTTCATCCAACATTTCTCTTAGCGTTGCCTGAAGTTCAATGGAATCCGGTGTTGTGGGATTTAGTTTTTCCACCTTCATTGTCCCGGTATCTACCCGGTTTTCAATAGTTCCAATAATTCCTGCTTTTCGTCCGGATTCCCCGAGAATCTTTGCAATAAACCAAGACACGGAAGTCTTGCCGTTTGTGCCTGTAATACCAATAAGATTAATACTTTTTGACGGTTCACCATAATAAACACTTGAAATATGGGCCATTGTTTTCTTGGTATTTTCAACTTTGATAATATTTACATTCGCAGGGATGTTTCCTACTTCATGTTCAATTACTAGAACAGATGCCCCAGCTTCTATTGCTTGAATAGCAAAATCATGACGATCTACATTTCTCCCCTTAACACATATAAATAATGAGCCTCTCCTAACTTTTCTTGAATCCCAGGAAATAAAGTCAACATTAACATCATCTGTACCTTGAATAACTACATAATTCAAACCTTTTAGCAAATTACTAACAATCACAACTCTTCCTCCTATGCGAAATTTTGCAAATGCATCTTTACCTTATATCTACAAATATTATATTCAAAACTTTTGCATAAAAAATTACCTAAAGTGCTTGATACTTTGCATAAAGTGCAATAATGTATAGTTAACATTAGTATTAAAATCAAAGGAGATACACTTAATGGACGACGAATACAACACATTCCGAAATGAACGTGGATACCTCAACGAAGACTTTCTCCTTTTTTATCTTAAGGACTGTAAAGGTGAACAGTATGAGTACCATTACCATGATTTTTATAAAATTATTATTTTCATTTCAGGCAAAGTGACTTATCTTGTTGAAGGCAAAGTCTATAATCTTAAACCATGGGATATACTTCTTATAACCAATAGGGATATACATAAGGCAATAATAGCATCGAGTGAGCCTTATGAAAGAATTGTTATCTGGTTTAACCCCAGATTCCTTATGAAAAACAGCAATTCTGACAGTAATCTTTTAACCTGCTTTGATATATCCTCAAAAGAAAAGCAAAGCCTTCTCCGTCTTAACCCGGAGGAACTAATGCTTATAAAAAACAATTTAGCAGAACTCGAAAATACTTTCAGAAGTAAATTATTCGGGGCTGATATAGCAAAGGGTTCACTATTTCTACTTTTTGCAGTTTATTTAAATAGGATTTTTCTTCAAACTGACTTTACATCGCGTTTAAATAAATTTCAATATGATAAGACCATAAATAAGATTATTTATTATATTAACGAAAATATTGGTAGTAATCTAACAATTGAAAGCCTCTCTGAAAGATTTTATCTGAGCAAATATACACTTATGCATAAATTTAAAAAACAAACCGGTTTCACAGTACACAGTTTTATCCTTCAAAAAAGGCTTTTAACAGCTGGTATCCGTATTAGGAATGGATTTCAGTTTACGGAAGTGAGTTATGAATGTGGTTTTGCTGACTATTCAAGTTTTGTTCGCGCATTCAAGAAGTTCTATGGTGTCTCGCCAAGACAATATGCTAAAACAGAAGAAATAACATAATGTTCATTATATAGAATTCTTGATTTTTGTTTTATAATTATTTGGTTTCACCGTAATTACCAAAAAGGAACAATTTTTGACAAGGTAACAGAAGGTGAAATATGGTATTATGAAAACAGTAATCTTAATCTTGAGATTTTGTAAAGGAGGTGTCATGGTGGACAGAACCATTGCAAAAGACGGAAAACCTTGTATGAGTATTTTGGTGGAGATTGATGCACCGGAGCAGGTGAAGTATGCTGCAAGTGAGCTACGATATTATTTGGGGTTGATGACCGGTGGTAATTTTGAAATAGGATCTGAATCAAGTGAGCCGTTTATTTCTCTAAAAATGGTGGATAACTCGGACTTAGGGGAAGACGGTTTTACGCTGGTCACAAAAGACGGTAATTTGACCATTTCCGGTGGAAAGCGCGGTGTCATATATGGAACATATGAGTTATTAGAGCAATTCGGATGTCGGTTTTTTACCCCGGAATGCGAAAAAGTACCTGTAACAAAGACATTGCTTTTACCGGAGTTGAATATAAAACAGATTCCGGTATTGGAATATCGTGAGCACAATTATATTGACTTGGTCAAACACACTAAATTTGCTGTAAAGCGTCGTTTAAACGGTGGACATCATAAGATACGGGAAAAGCACGGAGGGCACTTGAGTTATGCTTGGTTTGTACATACATTTGAACAGATGGTGCCACCTAAGCTGTATGCACAAGATCACCCGGAGTACTATGCATTTGTAAACGGAAAGCGTCCGGTGCAAAGGGGCAGGTTCCAATTGTGCCTCACCAACCCGGATGTGTTGAAGGTATCCATCCAAAGTGTGCGACAAGCCTTATTGGATCATCCTGATGCACGTATCATTTCCGTTTCTCAAAATGACTGGGGTGGTAACTGCCAATGTCATACATGTCAGAAAGTCGATGAAGAAGAAGGATCTCCCTCCGGATTATTATTACGTTTTGTCAATTCTATTGCAGAAGCTCTAGAGCCGGAATTCCCAAACGTCATATTTGATACTCTGGCATATATGTATACTCGTCAAGCGCCAAGAATAACGAAACCAAGACACAATGTTTGTGTCCGCTTATGCTCTATAGAATGTTGTTTCTCCCATCCTTTTGAAACTTGCGACGATGAAAATCGGTTGATCAGGCGACCGGACGGAACCTATTCCTCCTTTATACGAGATCTTGAGGAATGGGGCAAGATTTGCAACAGAATGTACATATGGGACTATACAACTTGCTTTGCCCATTATCCCACACCTCATCCCAATTGGAATGTCTTGCAGCCTAACATACAAGCGATGGTTCGCAATCATGTAAAAGGTGTTTTCGAGCAAGCCAATGGGGCGGCAGGGGGTGGAACCGACTTCAACGAATTACGTGCCTATATCATATCCAAGCTGTTGTGGGACCCGGATACCGATGTAAAAAAGCATATGGATGAATTTATCGACTATTATTATCAAGATGCCGGGGTGTATATAAAAGAATATATAAAAGCTCTTACAGACAAGGTGGAGAAAGATAACATCCATGTCGGATTTAATGACCATCCTTTGGCCGAATATTTGGAAGAAGATATGCTGGATGTCTACGACACATTATTGGATAAGGCTCAAGATGCTGTAGCAGGTAACCCTTTGGCATCTTTTAGAGTGTTTAAAGCAATGTTATCCCTTCGTTGGGTACGTATAAAAAGAAAATCCATGTTACAAGGAATCCTTGATACAGAGGAAGTAAGGGACTTTTTCACAGATTGGCAAAGCTGCGGATTAACACGAATCGATGAGTGGGTAAGTGCTAAAACCACCCACAGGGCATTGTTATCTCGGGTTTGGAGAGGGACGCAGTTTTATGATCACTGGGCAGAAGAAGGCGGCGAAGAATTTTAAGTGGTGGTGCATGATGATAAGCAATATAAAGGAAACTGTACTTGCTATGAGAAATTGGCTGGTGGATATCCGAAGGGATTTTCACATGTTTCCCGAATTGGGCAACCAAGAGTTCAGGACACAAGAGAAGATCAAAGAGTATTTGACACAAATGCACATACCTTATGAGACCTATCCTGACAGTACATGTGTGGTAGGGTTGATACAAGGTGAAAATCCGGGTAAGACAGTGGCCATCCGTGCAGATATGGATGCTTTGCCCATTCAAGAGGCTAATGATGTGCCTTATCGATCCCAAAACGAGGGAGTGATGCATGCATGCGGCCATGATGCCCATATGACTATTCTGCTGGGAGCAGCCAAGTATTTTGCAGAAAACCGGAATCTTTTAAACGGTAATGTAAAATTATTGTTCCAACCTGCTGAAGAATCAACAGGCGGTGCGAAAAGAATGATCCAAGCCGGATGTATGAAAAATCCGGATGTTGATTTTGCCATAGGGTTGCATGTTTCCACGGGTTATCCCGTAGGAACGATTGCGGTGCGGTATGGAGCGATGAACGCCGCAAGTGATGACATTGCAATCACGATCCATGGCAAAAGTGCTCATGGTGCTCACCCGGACATGGGAATCGATGCAGTTGCGATCAGTGCGCAAGTGATTAACGCTTTACAGACTGTGGTCAGCAGAAGAATATCGGCAAATGATTCGGCTGTTTTGACTATAGGCACAATTTCAGGAGGGACGGCTGCAAACATTATTGCGGATCAAGTAAAAATGATGGCTACATTAAGAACGATAGATCATGCCACAAGAGAGAATGCAAAGGAATGGATTGCAAAAATTGTGCAAGATATATCCCACGGTATGGGAGGATCCGGTGAAACGGTGATTACAAAAGGATATGATCTTCTGATCAATGACAAGCAAGTCAATGATGTGATTGCAATGGCTGCCAAAGAATTACTAGGAGAAGACCAACCGGCCGTTAATGAGGAAACCAGCCTTGGTGTGGAAGACTTTTGTTACTTTACCCAAGCTTGCAAAGGTGCATATTACAGCTTGGGTTGTGCAAATCCTGAAAAAGGTTTTCATGCGCCTGGCCACAATGAAAAATTTGATATTGATGAAGATTGCCTGCCCATCGGTGTGATGGCGCATGTGGCAACTACATTAAAACTACTCGAAATGAAATAAGAAAGGAAAGATTTATGAAAATATTTATCAGCTCGGACATTGAAGGTACAACCGGCATTGCTCATTGGGATGAGACAGAACCCGATAAAAGAGGATATGAATATTTTTCCCGTCAAATGACAAAGGAAGTGAATGCTGTTTGTGAAGCTGCTTATCAAGGTGGTGCCACAAAAATCACTGTCAAGGACGCACATGATACGGCGCGGAATATTGACCCTACAGGTTTGCCGGAGGGTGTGGAGATTATACGGGGTTGGGCTCGAAATCCGTTGATGATGATGGCCGGTATCGACAAAAGCTATGACGGTGTCATTTTTACCGGTTATCACTCAGCAGGGGGTACATCCGGAAATCCGATGGCTCATACCATGAGCGGATCTTACGAATATATAAAAATCAATGATTATGTGATCAGCGAATTCATTTTAAACACCTATACCGCTGCATACTTCGGAGTACCGGTGTTGATGGTCAGCGGTGACAAGGAATTGTGCGAGCAGGCAAAGAAAACGATTCCTCAGATACAGACGGTAGCAGTGAATGAAGGTTATGGAAACGGTGTCATATCGATTCATCCCGAACTTGCACTTGCCAAATTGAAAGAAGCGGTTGCACGAGCTCTTTCGGGGAACTTGAAAGATTGCTTGATCAAGCTCCCGCAACAATTCCGAATGGAAATCAGGTACAGGCAACATTTTTATGCGTATAGAGGTAGTTTTTATCCTAATGCAAAGCAAATCGGGCCCAAAACACTAGCTTTCGAATCCAATGATTATATGGACATACTGACCTTCTTTATGTTTGTATCCACCTGATCAGCTATTTTATAACAGCACTTTCCGTTACAGTGACAGTACAAGCGTCAGCATCAAGAAGAGCTTCAACACCGAAAGGTACCGTTAATTTTTGTTTGCAATGACCGGCTGCCACATTATGTATAATAGGTTTTCTCAAAGGTAACAAGATGTCGGTGAAGATCTCGTTTAATGACAAGCTCTTTTCCGGATGCTCAGGATCGCAATTCTTCCAGTCCCCCAGGATGATGCCGTTGCAATCCGAAAGCATCCCGGACATTTGAAGCTGCATCAGCATACGGTCCACCCGATAGGGTTCTTCGCCGATATCTTCCAGTAAAAGCAGTTTACCTTTTGTGTCGATCTCATAGGGTGTGCCGATGGTGCCGGCTACTAAGGAAAGATTACCACCGATGATGGATCCTTTTGCTTTTCCTCCGTAAAGAAAAAGGATCTCTCTTTCTTGTGGATTAAACATTTGCCCTATGGGTTCATCGGACATGACGGCTTTTAGAAAGAATGCTTTTGTGTAAGCATCAAATTCTCCGGCAACATCATATCCTACCGGACCGTGAAATGTCACCATGCGGCATTTTTTGTTCAATGCCAAGTGCAATGCGGTAATGTCACTGTACCCGATGAACACTTTGGGGTTTTTTGCAATTGCATCATAATCCAATAAGTCTAATATTCTTGAAGCCCCATATCCCCCCTTCATGCAAAGGATTCCGTCAATGCTCTTGTCTTGAAAAAAACTGTTGACATCATCAGCTCGTTCTTGATCCTTCCCGGCAAGATATCCGTATTTTTCATAGCAACATTTTGCTTCTTTCACAAAAAAGCCTAGGTTTTTTAGACCTTCTACCATATCGTGAATGACCGAAGTATCGTCTACCGGACCGGACGGTGCCAAAAGACCGATACAATCGCCCTTTTTAAGCTGCTTTGGTTTAATCATATTCATTTTCCTCGTTGATTCATTTCTTCTAGACTATTCTAGTGCAACTTTATAAATACTGCAATGTTTATACTTTGTTTTAGGAAAATATAAGGTTGAGCCCTAAACCGGTATAATGGTTGTGTCATGAAAAAACAGGAAAGAAGGTAATTGATATGTTGAAAGGTAACTATTTTGCCGTAAATGTCACACCGGAAACCGGGAAACCTTTGGCTTACGATATTCAACTTGCAGTGGATGACCCGTTGTATCTGAAAGGTTTTGTTTTCCTATCCGACAAAGATCCTTTTGTCATAGGTGCACTTGATTGGATCGGAATTAGCTGTGAGAGTCTTGATAAACTTAAAAATTGTATTGCTTCGGCCGTCCAAACTAAAAAAGAGTGTGTGCAGATCCATACAACACACTTTCATGACGCACCACATAGCAATTTGACTGCCGTGAATATCTTAAAGCAGTACGGATGGAATGATGTTGTGGAACAATATTATGATGTTGATTTGTTAGACAGGCTGTGTGTAGACGTCATGCCTGCAGTTCGTGAGGCTGTTAGAAAGGCTGTGCCCATTACCCACGTAGGGTATGGAAATGCTGAAGTCCATGAAGTTGCATCCAATAGGAGAATCACCGGAGAAGACGGTAAAATCAAGCACACAAGGTATTCGAGTTGTAGTGATTCGCATGTAAGGTCTTTACCGGAAGGCTTGATAGATCCTTATATTGATTTGATTACCCTATGGAATCATGAAAATTGCATTGCATCAGCAAGCTATTATGCAACGCACCCGATGAGTTATTATCGGACAGCTATGTGCTCTTCGGACTTTGTGGGAATGGCACGGAATATGTTTTCTGACCTTGTAACTTTTGCACCTCATCTATATTTTAACGGGGCAGGGGGAAACATAACCGCAGGCAAATACAATGACGGAGAAAAGAAGGTACGGTATGAGCTGGCTGTAAAGCTTTTTAACGGTTTAAAAGAGGCATGGGAAAACACGAAAAAAGAGCCTGTTGATTCCTTTGATTATACACATAACCTTCTTCATTTACCCATGGATGAAAGATTCTGTCTAAGTGAGTGTGTTAGGATATTAGGTGATCAATCTTCCGATACAAATGATGTACAAAGAGCTTCTAGAAAACTTGCATGGGATATGTGGTATGAGAAGCATCCCGGAATTGATGTCAGCGTCCTTTCCATCAATAAAACAAAAGTGTTACATATGCCGGGAGAGCTGTTTGTTGAATATCAACTGTATGCAAAACAAAAATATCCCCAATTCAATATCTGCATGGCGGCATATGGCGAGTACGGTACCAGCTATATCGGTGTCAAACAGTCCTATTTCGAAGGTGGATACGAGACACAGCCCACTGTGACAAAAGTATCCGAAGATTCCGAACCCATCATTAAGGCCTGTATAGATGAATTAATCTGTATGTAAATGACTATTTGGAGGATTTTATGAGCGAAATAAAGACAAGAGCGATGGATCTTGATGTTGAACAATTTTTAATGGGTGTTGAACCGGAAAAGAAAAAGTTGGACAGTATTAAATTGAAATATGTGTTTGACAGTGTATTGGAAGAGAAAGCTTCTATGTGGAACAACAATATGATCGGATATGGATCGTATCATTATAAATCTGAACGGAGCAAACAAGAAGGCGATTGGCCGTTAATAGCATTCTCGCCGCGAAAACAATACATAGCGATCTATATTATGCCCGGTGTGGATCATTATAAAGACTTGATAGACAGGTTAGGCAAGCACAAAGTCAGCTCCGGTTCTTGTATTTATGTGAACAAAATAGAAGATATCAATGTTGATGTACTAAAGGAAATCATAGCAACCTCAGTGAGGGATATGAAAAGAATGTATAAAGTTGATGAGATTATCTCTTTATAACACCTTTTTTTCTGTTATACTATAGGAAATTCGTTGCTTAAAAAACGGGCGATGGATAAATTAAATACCATTTCTTTTTTTCCGTGTATTTAGCATGGAAGTAAGGAGGGAACTCATGATCCAAATGTTAGGAACACCTGTTAGAGAGGGTGGAATTATGGGCCACTGCGTCGGTAAGGACAAAAGTGGTAAAGTTAATACGCTGTACTTGAATTTTACCCAGTCGGAAAAACCCTTGGCTTTGGTGGCGTTGAATATGGACACGCGACAAGCCAAGACATACCGGGCTCCTCGGGATGCCGGTGCATGGGGAAGCATAGCGGCGTCAGACGGATGCATCTACCTAGGTACTTACGGAACCGGAACGCTATATAAATTTGATCCTCAAAAAGAAGAAATCGAAGATTTGGGCACCGGTATTCCGGGAGAAGAATATATCTGGGACTTCGCTGAGGATGATTACGGTAACATTTACGGTGGTACATATGGCAACGGTAAGCTTATGAAGTACAATTTAAAAAGCGGTGAAAAAACCGATTTAGGGGTATTTCGTGAAAAGCTGCCCTATTGTCGTAGAATTTATAAGCATAAAAACGGAAAGATTATATGCTCTATGGGAACCAATCCTGTGGGAATGGGCATATATGACCCGGTGACCGGTGAAAAGAAGTTCGTTCCCTATCCGGACAGTAATGCCAACGGCTTTATCACCATCTTTTATGATGAAGAGGATAATCTATATGCTAGGTATCAGGATGCACTGTATATCATTGAGGATGATTCCTTCGTTCCTTTCGAAGGAAAAGTACAAGAAAAAAATCTGTTGGTTTTAGAGGACGGTTCAAAGGTAATCCGAGTGGCTTCCGGTGAAGTGACCATCCAAAAAGCCGATGGAACCACTGAAGTTATTGAATACACTTATGATTCAGCCGGGGCGGAAATATTTATGCTGCATAAGGGACCGGATGACAAGATTTATGGCAGCTCGGTGTTACCCTTGAAGATGTTCAGCTATGATCCGAAAACCGGTGAGATGGTCAATTTGGGCGCACCTTGCTCCGCAGGCGGAGAAATTTACTCCATGGTCAATGCTACGGACAGATTATTCACCGCATCTTACGGTCATTCCATCGTTTCGGTTTACGACCCTAAAAAGCCCTGGAACTTCGGATATGAACAAGAAAATAACCCAAGACAGATTCACGCATTCATCAGCCACGGTCAAAACCGTCCCAAACAAATGTGTGTGGGCCCGGATGGCAACATCTATATTGCTACCACACCGGTGTACGGACAAATCAGTGGAGCACTTTGCAGGTTGAATCCGAATACATACGAATACAAAGTTTGGAGAGGTATCGTAGGAGATGATGCTTTAGAATCGGTAGCTGCAATTCCGGGCACACCATATATCTGTGCAGGAAGCACGCCGGAAACCGGATTAGGTACCGCTCACGGAGAACCTCATGATGCATACCTCCTCTTGTTTGATGTTGAAAAAGAAGAAGTCGTGGATACAAAACAACCGGTAGAAGGCGGAAGAATGATCATAGATCTACATTACTACAATGGCTTAATGTATGGTTTGGTAACCGGAGGATGGCTCTTTGCTTATGATTATGTGAAAAAAGAAACCGTATCTGTGAAAAAATTGCCTGCTCGTAATATCATATGGCCGGGTTTGCACATTACAAGGAAAGGTATTTGCTATTTCGGTGGAGATGAGAAACTGTATAAAATGGATTTGGCTACAGATCAAATCGAAGTTGTGGAACATATCCCCGACTGGAGGTTGGGTTTTGTGGTAGATGAGGAAGAAAACAAATTCTACTGCAGTGTTAAATCCACTCTATTCAGCATCGATCTGTAATAAAAGTACGAGTCTTCAAAAACTGTAAAAATATTATCGAAATAAATCCATGCCGCCCACCTGTTTTCGGGTGGGCGGGTCTAATAAGTTAAAAATGAGTAATATGTGATGATTGAATTAAAAGGTATTTGTAAAACCTTCAAAACAGCCAAGCGAAACGCCGGTTTCAAAGAGGCTGCCAAAGCATTGTTTAAAAAAGAATATAGCTGTATAAAAGCACTGGATCATGTGTCTTTTTCCGTGAGTGACGGTGAGATGGTAGGCTATATCGGTCCTAACGGAGCAGGCAAAAGCAGTACCATCAAAATTATGAGTGGTATTCTTGTTCCTGATGCCGGTGAGTGTGTCATCAATGGAAGAATCCCCTGGAAGGACAGAATCAATCATGTCAAGGAAATCGGTGTGGTGTTCGGTCAACGCTCCCAATTGTGGTGGGATGTCCCCGTGGTGGACTCTTTTGAGTTGTTAAAGGACATATATAAGGTTTCGGATCAAGAATTTCACAAGAATAAAGATGTTTTAACCGAACTTTTGGATTTAGGGGAAATATTACGAACACCTGCCAGGCTCTTGAGTTTGGGTCAAAGAATGCGGTGCGAAATTGCTGCATCTTTATTACACAGCCCTAAAATATTGTTTCTAGACGAGCCTACAATCGGCTTGGATGCAGTGTCCAAGGTTGCAATTCGGGGGTTTATCAAGGAAATGAACAAGGAAAAGGGGACCACTGTGATTTTGACTACCCATGACATGCAAGATATTGAAGCTCTTACAGAAAGAATCTTACTCATCGGAAAAGGCAGGATTCTTTTGGACGGTTCTTTGTCTGAACTGAAAAAAAGGAATGAAACATACAAAAAACTGACGGTGGATTATGCGGGAAAGGGTGTTGAACCGATACCGGGGTTGACTATTGTGAATTCTGTGGAAGGGCATGCACAAATG
This sequence comes from uncultured Clostridia bacterium, assembly GCA_937894465.1. GTDB lineage: Bacteria > Bacillota > Clostridia > JAAYHZ01 > JAAYHZ01 > JAAYHZ01. The sequence goes on along the minus strand of CALCRE010000020.1, from coordinate 6,434 downwards.
ACTGTGGATACAAGGATCTTATCAGTCTCATCCGCTATTTCACATATATCCGGGCAGGTGGATGTCACCGATTTGTCAGTATCCGGTGCAACGGCGGAGGAAATGGTGGTCGCTTTATACAAGGAGTTTTCCATATGAAAAAGTATTTAAGTTTTTTTAGAATACGATTCATCTATGGATTACAATACCGTGCTGCAGCGTATGCCGGAGTTGCCACCCAATTTGCCTGGGGAGGAATGATTTTGTTAATGTTTGCGGCATTCTACAAGAACAGTGCAAATGTTTTCCCCATGACATTCAAGGAGTTGAGCAGTTACATATGGCTTCAACAAGCTTTTTTGGCACTGTTTATGTCATGGTATTTTGACAATGACATAATGAGCAGTATTGTTAACGGTAATATCGCCTATGAGTTGTGTCGCCCGATTGACTTGTACCTTATGTGGTTTTTGAAAAACATGGCAGTTAGAGCATCAAGAGTGGTTTTGCGTTGTGCTCCCATATTACTCGTTGCATTTTTCTTGCCCGAACCTTTTAAAATGTCACTGCCGAACTCTTTATTAGAAGGTGCTCTGTTTCTTTTGTCTCTTGTCACAGGTTTTATAGTGTTGGTAGCTTTTAGCATGTTGATTTACATTACCATGTTTTATACCATATCTCCTGTGGGTATTCGAGTTTTGGCCGTTTCTACACTGGAGTTTTTGACAGGAGCAATTATTCCTTTGCCATTCTTTCCGGAAGGGTTGAAAAAAGTGCTCCTGATTTTACCTTTCGGGTCTATGCAAAACACACCTTTTTTGATTTATACCGGGGTTCTATCCGGTTCGGAAGCGCTTCAAAGCATATTTTTACAAGTTATTTGGTTTCTTTTGTTGACTTTCCTCGGTAAAAGGTTTATGAAACATGCATTAGCTAAAACCATCGTGCAAGGAGGATGAGAAGATTTGAAACTATATTTAAAATATGCAGCAATCCTGTTAAAATCGCAAATGCAATACAAGACATCCTTTTTCATGACAACATTAGGACAATTTTTGGTTTCCTTCACGGTTTTCTTAGGGATGTATTTTATGTTTGATCGCTTTCAAGCGGTGGAAGGATTTACATTCAGTGAAGTTTTGTTGTGTTTTTCAATCATATTAACTTCTTATTCTCTTGCTGAGTGCTTTGTAAGAGGTTTTGACACTTTTTCCGGGATCATTTCCAATGGGGAGTTTGATCGGATTATGGTCAGACCTCGAAATGAGATATTGCAGGTGTTAGCCTCTCGAATTGAGTTTTCACGGATAGGAAGATTGATTCAAGGAATTGTTGTTTTCATATATGCCATCCCCGCCTCCGGTGTGATATGGACATTTGATAAGATTTTGACGGTGGTTCTTATGGTCGTCGGTGGTTTCTTTGTGTTTTCCGGATTATATATCATCTATGCATCTCTTTGTTTTTTCACCACGGAAGGATTGGAATTTATGAATATTTTCACTGATGGCGGAAAAGAATTCGGAAAGTATCCTTTTTCGATCTATGGGGAGGAGGTATTGAAGTTTTTCACTTATGTAATCCCATTGGCTTTGTTTCAGTACTATCCCTTTATGTATCTGATCGGAAGAACCGATCGAATCACCAATATGTTACTTCCAATTCTAGGTATGCTTTTTATTCTTCCTTGCCATCTGTTTTGGCGAATCGGTATCCGGCACTACAAATCCACCGGATCATGATTAATAATGAACATGAATCAATCGGAATGTGATCCCCGAATCGCTCCATCCTAAATCCCATGGAACTTTAAAGCGATCGGCATTATGACAGTTCACTAATGTGTAGCCTTTAGAATCGGCACCGGCAACTACCGAGATATGAGCGACCTTCCCTTTTTTGCAATAGGCGATGATGTCTCCGGGTTGAAGAAGATAAGATGCTTTTAATACTTGGGAGTATGTTCCGTATGCTACGGTGGAAGCTCTACCGCTGTATAGCAAATAGTCCTTTAAGGCATTGGCGTTAACCCAGGCTTTGGTGCCCTCCTTAAAATATCCCCAAGTTCCGTTCATCTTGAATTTACCTCCCTCATAAAGAACTTGAGATGCAAAGTTCGTACAATCCCCTCCGGAATAGTTATAGTTTTTATACTTTTTGTTATACAAAAATCCTTCTGAGACATCCAAGGAGCCTCCACTGTATTTTTCTGCATATGCTAAGGCATCTTTTCTACGTTGATTCAAGCTGGAAAAATCCTTAGGTTGACCGGCTGTTATGATCGTTGTCAAGGAATCGGTTTTCAAATTTGCATTCAAGGAATCGGCAAAAGGATCCGTGTACCACTCTCGTTGAATGATTCGGTTATCATTTGCTCCGGAAATGTCCATGGAATGATAAGATCCTGTTTTAAAACCGTTTGTGACATCGGGTTGATCTTTGTACGCATAGGAATAGGTGGTAAACACCGAAAAATTTACAGCACAGCCATTGGCTTTATGATTGATCCGTCGAACCGTGACGTTATAATCAATATCCGTCAATGTAACGCCTTGTTTGGCTGACCACTCATACAAGTACTTTATTTTTTTAACTTGGTGATCATATGCATTAATACCGTTGGCACTTTTTAAATGGTAGAAAGGTTTTAAGTATTCCGGGTTGTTCTCAAGTATGGCTTCGTACCTTTTTTTGATGACATCCTCAATATATGCCGTAAGCTCAGGATTGTTTGGATTTATTACATCTAACGAGGCAGCCCGGTAAATACCCAAGCCCGTGACCGTCAATAGAGAAATGATAATAAACACCGTCAGAAAGATCAAAACTTTTTTTCGAATGGTAATTACAAAGAACATAAACCCTCTATTTCAACTTTATTATAAATGGATTGTTTCCATAACACACATACTTTAGTGATTGTACATATCTTAAGTTATGATAAAGAGAAGGAAATTATGTAAAAATTCTATACAGTAGAATAAAGGTGCTGCTCTTTTTGTAAATAGCAGCCCCTTCTTTTGCCCTACTCATATTTTATTGGGTTTGCCTTTTCCTTTGTTGTTTTTGCCTTTCCTTGAATTTCCGGAACAGGGGGCACATCATTTTTAGGGAAATGACTTTTTTTATTGCTTTCCGTTCCATGGGGTTCTTTAGGATCCGGTCTTCTCATTCCTGCCTTCGCCATGCATTTACTCCTTGTATCAAATTGAATTTGTTAAACAAAAGCTTAACATTACAGCTTATATCCAATAATATTTTCTGTAGATTTCAATATATTATGAATGGAAAAAGAACGCATTTATTAGTGTATAATGAAAATGTATTTCAAAAAGGATTTATGAGGAACTTCTATGAAAAAAGGAATAAAAATTTTAGCAGGGGTATTAGGAATTTTCCTAATTTTAATGGTCGTACTATTTTTTAAAATGGGAAGCGACATGAAGAATCTACGAGTTGATGAAGTGGATTTACATTCTGTACAAGACGGTGTGTACATAGGGAAATCTGAAACCACATTGGTAAAGGTGGAAGTAAAGGTGGAAGTAAAGGATCATAAAATCATTCGAATAGACATCTTGAAGCATGAACATGGAAAAGGAGAAAAAGCTGAACGAATAACTGATGACATGATTCGGGAAAACAAAATTGATGTTGATGCGATCAGCGGTGCTACAACTTCTAGTGAGGTAATCAAAAGTGCTGTAAGCGACGCCCTTACAAACGGATGGGTTCAATAAAAAAGAGAGCAATGCATTCTGTGAAAGACAGTATGCAATACTCTCATTCTTATGCTTTGATTTTAAAGTTTTGTATCGTCAATGGACTCGAGCCATTTGTCAATCTCTCCTACGACACTCTTCAAGCATCCGTCTTCGAAAGGTGATATTAATCCTGCTGTCTTTACAATCTCCAAGAAGCTTTGCGTTCCACCGACCTTGCATATGGCCAAATAGTCCGACCAAGCTTTAGGATCGTGATCCACATGAATACGTTTCCAAAATTGAAAAGCACAAACTTGAGCAAGGGTGTAATCGATGTAATAGAAGGGCATTTGGAAAATATGACCTTGGCGTAACCACCACGTTCCTTTTTCAGCAAACTCGTTGTCATCGAAGTCCAAGTGGGGACGGTACATCTTGTCCAACCTTCTCCAGGTTTCTTTGCGTTCATCAGGAGTCATTTCCGGATTTGCATACACTTCATGTTGATAATGATCTACCAAAACACCATAAGGTAGGAATTCCAATGCGTCACCCAAGTGAGCAAAGCGGTATTTATCAGCTTTGTCACCGAAGAATTTTTCCATGAAAGGCCATGTGATAAATTCCATGCTCATGGAATGAATTTCACAACTTTCATGGGTGGGCATCATGACCTCCGGAATCGTTATATGGCGGGATAGATATCCTTGGAAGGCATGTCCCGCTTCATGAGTCAACACATCCACATCTCCGGATGTTCCGTTGAAGTTTGCAAATATGAAGGGGGATTGATAATCCGGTATATACGTCATATATCCACCGCTTTCCTTACCCGGTTTTGCAATCAAATCCATTAACTCATTATTCATCATAAAATCAATGAACTCTCCGGTTTCTTCGGATAATTCATGATACATTTGCCGCCCGCTTGCGATGGTGTCATCGAAACTGCCTTTTGGTGCAGCGTTTCCATCCAAATAATTCAGATTCATATCGAAATATTTAAGCTTGTCCACACCGATGCGTTTTGCTTGCCGCTTATAGAGCTTTGAGGCTAAGGGTACGACTTCATCGAGAATTTGTTTACGGTATCCTGCCACCATATCTTTGTTGTAGTCCAACCGCCTCATACGGCAATAACCCAATTCAATGAAGTTGTTAAATCCTAGTTTCTTGGCAATTTTATCCCGCAATTTAACCAACTTGTCGTAAATTTCATCCAATTGCTTTTCGTTTTCTTTGAAAAACCCCCAATATGCTTCTGTAGCTTCTTTACGGACTTTTCGATCTGCGGATTCGGTATAGGGTCTCATTTGAGCTAAATTCAACACTTTTCCGTCGTATGGAATTTGAGCTGATGCAATCAAACGATTATACGATGTCACCAGTTTGTTTTCCTCTTGTAACTCCTGAATGATTTTAGGGTCGAATGTTTTAAGATAAATATCTATTAATTGAAAATATGTTTTCGGATATTTTTCTTGAATGGCTTTTAAGTGGGGAGAAGCCATCAATATTTTGTAATATTGCATATTTAACTCTTCGAAGTAGGGCATATTATCATCCCACCAGTCATTTTCCTTTTCGTAATATTCATCCTTAGTGTTGATGGAATGGCGAACTTGAACTAAAGTTGCCATACTTTCAACATGCTTCACCATTTCGATGAATTCATCCACTGCATTTTCAAAGCTAAGGGCACTTTGGGTTTCCTTCATTTCCCGGAATAAAGTAGCTGCATCTGCCTTGAGCTTTTCCAGATCCGGACGTTCATAGAGATATTCTGAAAATTTCATTATGGATCACCTCTTTAGATTTATTTTTATTCCATTTAGTATTCCCTTTTGATTATACAACAAGACCATTTTGAATACATTAATTTTTTAGATTTTATTGGAATTTCGCGGCACTATAAAAGGATATGGTGCATATCCTGATATAACGAACAAAACCATTTTAGGAAGGTGAACATCATGTATTATCCTGTATTACCGGTCAATATCCGTTCTATGCGCTACAAGTTTCCCCCTCTGATTGATTTCTATTTTCCTGAAGTGACGGAAATGACCGATGGAAGAGCCCAACAAAACATGAACAATCAAATTATTCATATGATGAACAGATTGATTTCTCAGTTCAATCAACCGGATTTGACTACATATATCACCGGGGCGTTTGAACTCAAAACAAATCAATCCAATGTATTAAGTGTGATTTTGCATGCATTAGGTGATTTTGGCGGTGCCCACCCCATGACTTATGTGGGAGCTTTGAATTTCGATGTGACAACAGGTGAAAACAAATCGTTGCAGTCACAATTTAAACCGGACAGTGATTATGTAAAACGCTTGTCGGATCTTGTTGCTGCACAAATCAAGGAACGGGAAATTCCCCTTTTGGATGAATTTACGGGAATCAGCCCGGATCAAAATTTTTATGTTGTTGATAATGTCCTCATTCTATACTTTGACCTGTATGATATTGCACCCTATGCAGCAGGTTTCCCGTATTTCCCAATTCCCTTGTATCAAATACAAGATATCATTGCCGAGGACAGCCTTTTAGACAGAGTCTCCTATATCATATAAAAGTATTCCGTATTAGATATAAAAAAGTGAAACAAAGACGCTTTCCGACATCGGAAGGCTTTCTTTTTTGATACGGGAATTAAACAAACAAACTGTATTATTTCGTGATATAATCCGCTATTCGACAGTTGAAAAATAAAAAAAGGAGCGAAACTGGCTTAAA
>CALCRE010000019.1 GCA_937894465.1 uncultured Clostridia bacterium | reverse complement strand
GTGTTAAACTCCGGGCTTCTTGATGTTTTCAAGAAAGTTCCGCCGTGTTGAATAATTCCCGACACATTTCGAGGAGTCAATTCCTCCACATCACCGGAAATGAGACCGGAAAACCCTCTCTTTATACCCAAAACTTTATATCCGTAATAAATGCCGGCGCGTACCACAGCTCTTATAGCGGCATTCATGCCGGGTGCATCCCCGCCGCTGGTCAATACGCCGATTGTCCTTATATTCCCCATAATAAACCTCCAAAAGCTCCCTAGTTGTCGTGTCCACTTATCAATGAGCCGTGCTTGGTCAAAATTTGTGCTTTGCCCCTGATTTTAACGGCGGATGTGTTTTCTGTGAATTGGACAATTAGAACTTCTCCGTGATCCAATTTCTCGGTATGATGAAAACGAGTATCCTTTCCTCTGGTCATACCAATCACACTGACACCATCTTCAAGGGCCTTAATAATCATGTATTCACCGCAAACATTGATAGATTCGTCCACTTAATCACCTTTTATCTTTATATATTACTACAATTATATCATTTATATGAACTAACACAAGAATAAAATATTGTATCAGTTTTTCCCATCTCAGATTTTCCCAAATTGTCTCTACTTAATTACAACGTTTTCTTTTCCGAACTTCTCCTCTAATATATTGCAAATCGAATCGTATTCCACATCAACGGCAAAATTCTCACCTAACTTTTCATATTTTTTTGTGTCTTTGAAATACACGCTGACCGGTGTCCTACCGGAAAAGTATGAAATGGTATTGAACAATTCTTGTAATCTTCTTCTATTTTCCAAACGAATGTATAATATTTTTTTCTCCGGGGGCAATGAAGGTTTCATAGTGCTTTCATCAGCGGGAGGACGAATCTGTTCATTATTCCCTTTAGTTCTTTTTTTGTAATATCCATTGCGATTGTTCAATACATCCGGATTGTCAATCACTTGCTGTACATCATAAATCTCATTGCATAAAACCTTGACATCCCCTTCATCTTCGCGAATATCCAACGTTCCTTTGATCAAAACAATTCTTTCATTGGTAAACAGATCGATGTTGTCCTTGTAGGTGTTGGGGAATATAATCACTTCAATATAACCGTAAACATCCTCCACATTGATAAAAGCCATCAAGTTGTTATTCTTTGTGGACTTGACGGTGACTTTGGTGATACTTCCTGCGAAAGTCACACTTTGTTTGTCACGTAAAGGTTGAATAGATAGGGTTTCGCCGGATTCGTCCGGTACTCCGTCTACAAGATCAAATTTGTCCTTTGTGGAGAAGTTGACCACATCGGAGAGCTTTTCCTGGTATTGTCGCATAGGATGACCGGAAATATAGTACCCGAGTATTTCTTTTTCCATGGACAATAAAACAGCCGGTTCAAACTCGTCAATGGGCGGATAATGAATCACTTCAAGTTTCTTTGCTTCATAGGAGGCTTCATCAAATAAAGAAAGTTGTCCGTCTATGTTTTTCTTGTTTTCCTGATTGAATCCATCCATGACCTTTTCAAAAACTGCAAGCATTCTGGAGCGATATACCCCCATGGAATCGAAAGCACCGCAACGAATCAGGTTTTCCACACTTTTTTTGTTCACATCCTGTTTGCTGACCCGCTTGCAAAAATCCATAAAGTCCACAAAATTCCCGCCGGACTCCCTTTCGCTGACGATCGACTTTATAGCCTGCCCTCCTACGCTTTTCACAGCTGCCATACCAAATCGAATGTTTTTACCGGATACAGTGAACTCCGATCCGCTTTCGTTGATATCCGGAGGTAACACCTTAATATCCATCTTGTTACACTCAAAAACATATTGAGCGATCTTATCGGTATTGTCCAAGTAGCTGTTTAATAAAGCCGCATAAAACTCAACAGGATAATATCGCTTCAACCAAGCCTCACGGTAACAAACATATGCATATGCGGCAGCATGGGACTTGTTGAATGCATAACTTCCAAATGCACTCATTCGGTCGTACAGTTCGCTGGCAATCTCTTCAGAGACACCATTGTTCACACATCCCGGAATAGAAGGTTTTCCGTTCTCCTCTTTTTTCCCGAAAATGAACACTTGTCTTTCCTCCATCATATCTTTATGTTTCTTTTTTGACATGATGCGTCGTACTAAATCGGCGCGACCGTCGGAGTATCCGGCTAAATCTCGGCAAATTCTCATGACTTGTTCTTGATATACCATACATCCGTATGTCACTTCGAGAGTATCCTTCAGTTTAGGATGCAAATACGATATTTTATCCGGATTTTTTCTATTCTCAATATATGTGGGAATGGAATCCATGGGGCCCGGTCGATAAAGGGATATCCCTGCAATGATTTCTTCGAGTTTGTCAGGTTTTAAGTTTTTCATAAAAGAGGTCATTCCGGTACTTTCAAGCTGAAACAAACCGGACGTGTTTCCGTCGCTGATCAGTTGAAAAACTTGTGGATCCTCCATGTCAATGGTCTCTAAATCAATGTCTAATACTCTGTTGGATTTGATTATTTTAACCGATTGATCGATGACATCCAAGTTTTTCAAGCCTAAAAAGTCCATTTTCAACAAGCCCAGTTCCTCTAGCTCATTCATGGTGAACATTGTCACCATGTTTCCTTCTACTTTTTTTAAAGGAACATAATTGTCTATGGCATCTTTAGACACCACGATACCGGATGCATGAACGGAAGAATGTCTGGGCATACCTTCAATCTGCATGGACATATCAAACAATTCCCGGATTTCCATGTCCTCTTGGTAAATCTTTTTCAGTTGAGGATTTTGATCAATAGCTTCTTCTATGGAAACTCTCCCCATGGAAGGCATCATTTTCGCCATGGTATCCACCCTGGAATTGGGTATGCCCATAGCTCTTCCGACATCACGGATGGTGGCTCTTGCACCTAACGTTCCAAATGTGACAATTTGAGCCACATTGTCTTGGCCATATTTGTTCACCACATAATCAATGACTTGCTGTCTGCCGAAGGATGAAAAGTCACTGTCGATATCCGGCATGCTTACACGTTCCGGATTCAAGAACCTTTCAAAGATCAAGTCATGTCGCAAAGGGTCCACAGTAATAATATCCAGACAATAGGAAACAAGGCATCCTGCAGCAGAACCTCTTCCCGGACCTACGGTAATATGGTTGTCCCTTGCATACTTGATGTAGTCCCAAACGATTAAGAAGTAGTCCACATAACCCATCTGACGGATCACGGATAGTTCATATTCCAGTCGTCCCACCACAGCTTCTTCACCGAGGGAATCCTCTCCATATTTTCTCACCATTCCCTCGTAAGCCAATTCCTCTAGCAGTTCATATGCATCTGCGTTTTCTGGTAATGTATATTCAGGAAGATGATGAGTGGAAAAATCCAACTCCACATTGCACATATCAGCTATTTTCACAGTATTTTCAATTGCTTCCGGTACATTAGGAAAGCGAATACTCATTTCCTCCGGGGATTTCAAATAGAACTCATCGGTTTCGAATGTCATACGATCCGGATCGTTGATGGTGGTTTGTGTTTGAATGCACAACAACAAATCATGCATTTTACTGTCTTCTTTATTAAGGTAATGAACGTCGTTTGTAGCCACCAAAGGAATTCCTGTTTCTTCTGACAATTGAATCAACTTGTTATTTACGATATTTTGTTCTCTCATGCCGTTGTATTGCAATTCCAAATAAAACCGGTCTTCACCATATAATTCTTGAAAGGTCAAAGCCATTTTTTTAGCTTCATCATAGTCATTGTTTAATAAAAGCCTTGGAATATCTCCTGCCAAACAAGCACTTAATGCAATCAAGCCTTCATGATACTCTTGTAAAAGCTCCATATCCACACGAGGCTTGTAATAGAAGCCTTCCGACCATGCCCTTGAAACAATTTTCATCAGGTTATGATAACCGGTTTCATTTTCCGCCAACAAAACCAAGTGACCATAATCTCCGTCTGCTTGTTTATCCTTATCGAACCGGGTTCTTCTGGCTGTGTACACCTCACAACCGATAAGAGGTTTGATTCCTTCAGCTTTACATGCTTTGTAAAAGGCCACTGTTCCGTACATGACACCGTGGTCCGTCATGGCTACGGCATTCATACCCAACTCTTTGGCCTTTCCGGGAAGCTCCTTGATTCTTGTGGCTCCGTCCAGAAGACTGTATTCAGTATGTAAATGCAAGTGTACAAAATTACTCATTTTCTCCTCCATTCGAAAATTGATTTGAAAAATTCGGTCCGTATTCCGGCAACCTTAAAATGGGGTAATGAATATTTTCCAATGTTCGATCCCCGGTGTTTTTTACATAGGACCACATCAACAAGGTAAGATCCTTATATACATGGGCATATTCAGGATTTTGGGCCAGGTTGGTCATTTCTCCCGCATCTGCTCCCAAATCATACAACCCGTCAAAATCAAACCCATTGAAAACAAGCTTGTATGGATTCTTGTAGACAATACGCTGTGTGATCAGCAATCTTGTTCCGAAGTATTCCGCATATCCTGTGGTAAAGAGTTTGTCGTATTGATCAGGATCATTTAAACATTGAATAAAAGACCTTGAATCAGGAATGTCCAAGGATTCACATCCACCGATATTCAAAATGGTTTGGCACAAGTCGTGCAAACCTACACGGGCATTAGAAACAAGATTCTTACACTGTCCTTGCACCTTGATGATCATAGG